>DQGF01000548.1:23396-23820 GCA_003525045.1 Pseudomonas sp.
ACGGCGCTGACCCGGCCGCGCATTTCGTCCGGGGTCTCCAGTTGTACGAACGAGGCACGGATCACCATGCTGATCATGTCCGCTGCGCCCAACACCACCAGTACAGCGAGGGAAAACCAGAACGAGGTCGACAGGCCGAAGGCAATGGTCGCCACGCCGAAGACGCCCACCGCGGTGAACATCACTCGACCGACCTTGCGATCCACGGAAAACCGCGCCAGCCAAAGTGACATCAGCAACGCTCCGACCGCCGGGGCCGAACGCAACAGGCCCAGGCCCCAGGGGCCCGTCAACAGAATGTCCTTGGCGAACACTGGCAGCAACGCCGTCGCGCCACCGAGCAGCACCGCAAACAGGTCCAGGGAAATTGCCCCGAGGATATCCGGACGGCTACGAATGAAGCGGATACCCGCCAGTAACGAGT
>DQGF01000548.1:24099-31499 GCA_003525045.1 Pseudomonas sp.
AAAGGAAGGGAACCCCCGCCAGTAACGAGTCGAGGGTGGCCTTGCCCTTGTTCAACGGTGTCTGCCGGCCGGGCAGGTTGAGCATCAGCGCACAGGCGATGATGTAGAGGATCACGGTCGGCCCATACACCCAGACGCTGCCGAAGGCGTAGAGCAACCCGCCGAGGGCCGGGGCGACGATAGTGGCCGATTGTTGGGCTGATTGTGCCGCGGCAACGGCACGGGGGAACAGCGCGCTGGGCACGATGCTTGGCAGCAGGGCCTGGGTGGTCGGCATCTCGAAGGAACGTGCGGCGCCGAGCAGGAACGCGAGAATGAAGATCAACTCCCGGGTGACATGGTCGGTCGCGCTGCCGATGGCCAGTGACAGGGCAATCAGGGCTTGCAGGGATTGGCAGATTGCCGCGACCTTGCGCCGGTCATAACGGTCCGCGACATGTCCGGTGTGCAGCATGAACAGTACCCGTGGGGCAAATTCCACCAGACCGACCAAGCCCAGGTCGAGCACATTGCCGGTCAGTTGATACAGGTTCCAGCCGATGGCCACGGTGAGCATCTGAAAGCCGCTGGCAGTAAACACCCGAGCCAGCCAGAACGCGATGAAAGGGCGGTGATGACGTAACAGCAGCGGTGCTTGGCTGGGCATCTGAAGGCAAATCTGAGCGGGGGAGGGGTCGAGATTATCACCAACCTGTAACTGGAAGTTGCAGGTTGGGGAAATTTAGTTAGCTAGACACCGATCCGCTGGGGCGACGTCAGTGAGGCAACCTGTCACGCGGCAAAAGACCACAGCGTCCATCGTCAAAAAGCGGACTACTCTTTCAACGTTGCTTGATCCAGATCAAGACCCTTGGTGGAAATGATCCGACGGCCAGATGGCCAGACTCCCTACGTTTGTGATGTTTGCAAAAAAAGAACGAATTCAAATTCGCCACACTCCATATCCGTGGGGGCAGTGGGTGTAGGCCGCAAGCCTTCAGCCGGTATTACCTGACAGAGGAAGACTTATGTTCGGTTTGGAGGCGCTTGATCTCGCCCGAATTCAATTCGCGTTCACCATCTCTTTCCACATTCTGTTCCCGGCCATCACCATCGGCCTGGCGAGTTACCTGGCGGTGCTCGAAGGGCTGTGGCTGAAAACCAACAACGACACTTACCGCGACCTGTACCACTTCTGGTCGAAGATCTTTGCCGTCAACTTTGGCATGGGCGTGGTCTCGGGGCTGGTCATGGCTTATCAGTTCGGCACCAACTGGAGTCGCTTCTCGGACTTCGCCGGTTCCGTGACCGGGCCATTGCTGACGTATGAAGTGCTCACGGCTTTCTTTCTCGAAGCCGGTTTCCTCGGGGTCATGCTGTTCGGCTGGAACAAGGTAGGGCGCAACCTGCACTTTTTCGCCACGGTCATGGTCGCCATCGGCACCCTGATCTCGACCTTCTGGATTCTCGCTTCCAACAGCTGGATGCAGACCCCGCAAGGCTACGAAATCGTCAACGGCCAAGTCATTCCAGTGGACTGGCTGGCGGTGATCTTCAACCCGTCGTTTCCATACCGCCTGTTGCACATGTCGACGGCGGCGTTCGTCGCGACCGCCTTCTTCGTTGGCTCCTCGGCGGCGTGGCACTTGTTGCGCGGCAAGGACAGCCCGGCAATCCGCACCATGCTCTCGATGGCCATGTGGATGGCCTTGATCGTGGCGCCGATACAAGCCGTCATCGGTGACTTCCACGGCCTCAACACGCTTGAGCACCAGCCGGCAAAAATTGCTGCGATCGAAGGCCACTGGGAAAATCACGGTGATGAACCGACCCCGCTGATCCTGTTCGGCTGGCCGGATATGAAAGAGGAACGGACCAAATTCGCGGTCGAGATTCCCTACCTGGGCAGCCTGATTCTCACGCACTCGCTGGACAAACAGGTGCCGGCGCTCAAGGAGTTCCCGCCTGAAGACCGGCCGAATTCGACCATCGTGTTCTGGTCGTTCCGGGTCATGGTGGGTCTGGGCATGCTGATGATTTTCACCGGTCTGTGGAGCCTGTGGCTGCGCAAAAGCGACAAGCTGTATACCTCGCGACCGTTCCTGTATTTGGCGTTGTGGATGGGCCCGTCCGGCCTGATCGCGATTCTCGCCGGTTGGTTCACCACTGAAATCGGCCGTCAGCCGTGGGTGGTCTACGGCCTGATGCGCACGGCGGATGCATCCTCCAATCACAGCTTCATGCAGATGAGCATCACGTTGGTCCTGTTCGTCGTGGTGTATTTCGCGCTGTTCGGTGCCGGTCTGGGCTACATGATGCGCCTGGTGCGCAAAGGACCGAAGATCGACGAAGGCAAGGAAACCAACGAAGGTGGTCCTGGCAAGAAACGCACGCCGGCTCGTCCGCTTTCCGCTGCCGACGATGACGCCGACGCTGATAGCAGCCCCAGCCTGACCAAGGAGATTTGAGTCATGGGTATTGATCTTCCGCTGATCTGGGCCGTGATCATCATCTTCGGCATCATGATGTACGTGGTCATGGACGGCTTCGATTTGGGCATCGGGATCCTCTTCCCGTTCATCAAGGGCAAGACCGACCGTGACGTCATGATGAACACCGTCGCGCCGGTCTGGGACGGCAACGAAACCTGGCTGGTACTGGGTGGCGCGGCATTGTTCGGCGCCTTTCCATTGGCCTATTCGGTGGTGCTGTCGGCGCTGTACCTGCCGCTGATTTTCATGCTGATCGGGCTGATTTTCCGCGGCGTGGCCTTCGAGTTCCGCTTCAAGGCCAAGGACGACAAGCGCCACCTCTGGGATAAAGCCTTCATCGGTGGCTCGGTCGCCGCTACCTTCTTCCAGGGTGTCGCGCTGGGTGCGTTTATCGATGGGCTGCCGGTGGTCAATCGCCAGTTCGCCGGTGGTTCACTGGACTGGCTGACGCCGTTCACCCTGTTCTGTGGCGCGGCGCTGGTGGTGGCGTATGCGCTGCTCGGTTGCACCTGGCTGATCATGAAAACCGAAGGCAAGTTGCAGGAGCAGATGCATGACCTGGCGCGGCCATTGGCATTTGTGCTGCTGGCAGTGATCGGTGTCGTCAGTATCTGGACGCCGTTGGCTCACGCCGAGATTGCCGCGCGCTGGTTCACCCTGCCAAACCTGTTCTGGTTCCTGCCGGTACCGATTCTGGTGCTGGTGACCCTGTACGGACTGATCCGCGCCGTGGCCCGCAATGCGCATTACACGCCGTTCCTGCTGACCCTGGTGCTGATTTTTCTCGGCTACAGCGGTCTGGGCATCAGTTTGTGGCCGAACATCGTGCCGCCCTCGATCTCGATCTGGGACGCCGCGGCACCGCCGCAAAGCCAGGGCTTCATGCTGGTGGGTACGTTGTTCATTATCCCGTTTATCCTGGGCTACACCTTCTGGAGCTACTACGTGTTCCGCGGCAAGGTCACCCACGAAGATGGCTATCACTAGTCCTGTAGGAGCCGAGCTTGGTCCGGGCGGCGCTCCGACGATGGTCGTCATCACAGACGCCATCGATCTTAACGAGAGGGTTGAAAGCAATGACCAACAAACATTCCTTGCACGACATTGAACAGGCCGAAAAAAAGCCGCTCTGGCAGCGACTGGGCTGGCTGGCGATGATCTGGACTGGCAGCGTGGTGGCGCTGTTCATCGTCGCAAGCCTGATGCGCATGTTCATGAACGCCGCAGGCCTGTCGACTCACTGATTTCGCGACATCCCATCCCATTGCCTTGCGGCACGGATTTACAACCCTCCTGTACCGGAGGGTTTTTTTCGCCTGGTATTATTTTCGGGCTTTGAGAATCACGAACTTGGGTGTCGCTGCCACTTGTTCGACGCCGCGGAACAGGCGTGCGAGCTTGCTGTGATACCCCAAGTGACGGTTGCCGACGATGTACAGTGCGCCGCCCACCACCAGGGCTTCACGTGCCTGTTGGAACATGCGCCAGGCCAGGAAGTCGCCGACGACTTGTTGCTGGTGAAACGGTGGGTTGCACAGCACTACGTCCAGCGACTGAGGTTCCTGCCCGGCCAAACCATCGGCGGCACGCACAATGACTTGCCGATCACCCAGTGCCGTGCGCCAGTTTTCGGCCGCCGATTGCACGGCCATGAACGACTCGTCTACCAGCGTGTAGAGGGCTTCAGGGTTTTGCAGAGCGCTGGCGATGGCCAGAACGCCGTTACCGCAACCGAGGTCAGCGACCCGCGCTGCGCCGAGGTTCTTTGGCAAGTGCGGCAAAAACGCTCGCGTGCCGATATCCAGACCTTCGCGGCAGAACACATTGGCGTGGTTGAGCAGTTCGATCGCCGGTTCGTCGAGTCGATAGCGGGTCGGGTAGGGTGAGGTGACGGGACCTTTGGCTTCAGCATCAGCATCAGCGATCAGCAGCCGGGCTTTCTTCACTGCCAGCGAGGCGTGCACCGGCCCGATGTAACGCTCCAGCAGATCGCCCGCGGCGCGGGGCAGATGCTTGATCATGGCGCCGGCAATCACTTGGGCGCCGGGTGCCAATTGACCTTGCAGGCGGATCAGTTGCTCCTCCAGCAAGGCCAGGGTTTTCGGCACCCGGACCAGTACCCGGTCAAACGGGCCCATGAGCGCTTCGCTGGCAGGTACGCTCGGCACCGCATCGAACGCCTGACCGTTACGGATCAGGTTCTTTTCCAGCCCCTGGAAGGCCAGGAACGAATCACCGCTGCTGATCACCTGGACCTTGCCCAGCAGACTGGCGGCCAATGCGCCGAAGCTGTCATTGAGCACCAACACCCGAGTGTCCGCGCTTGGTTGCTGTTGAGCCAGATAATTGAGCAGGTACTCGTCCGCGGCATCGAATGCCTGCAGCGGTTCGTCCTGCTGTTCGGGCTGGCGGATCAGATCGAGTCGGGCAAAGGGTGTTTCGAGCGAGGGCATGGGGGACTCTGGGTATCAACGGGGTAATCAACAGGTCTCCCGCGGCCCTGGGCGTTGTAGCGCGAGACCATCCGAGCGTACTACGTCGTGAAGTTTCACACGTCATCACTCCGGGAGGACCGCAAATGGTACGTTTTTTTCTTCGGGATTACTCGCAGGTTTTATCGATCAGCGAATCGGGTTGCTATTGAGATAGCCATCCTTGGCTGCGGCAATGACTGCCGCGATCTTGTTATTGACACCGAGTTTCCCAATCGCGCTCTGCACATGAAAATTGATGGTGCGAGGGCTGAGGTTGAGAATTCTGGCGCTCTCATACGCAGTCTTGCCATCGGCTGCCAGTTTCAATACGTCCACTTCTCTAGCGGATAGATGCGATGCAGGCGGTTTCTCGGCTTTTTTTGGCAAGGTCTTCGCGATCAAAGCATGCAGATGGCGGCCCATGAATACCGAAAAGCCAAGATTCTCATACAGTTCAAACGCAGTGATCGGGCAATGGCTTCTGGCGAGGCTCAGAATGCTGCAAAACCCGGTATTCTCGTCACGGATAGAGTGTGACCATCCATGCTGCAGGCCTTGGGCTTCAAGTGCTTCCCACAGAGTCGGAACATTGGCGAAAAGTTCTTCACTCCACAGGATGGGCAACATAGATTGATTGCAATGAGCCACTACCGGGTCTATTGCACTTAGTTTTTTCTGTTCATATTCCTGGTTCCAGGCACTAGGGTAATTGTTGAGTTTGACAGTGTTGAACTGGTCGATTTTCGTTTGATAAGTTGTTGAAAATGCGAAAAATTTAAACCCTATGTTTTTCGCAAAGCCCAATGCGATGTTGTATGCGGTGTCAATCTCCGTTGTGCACGACAGTTGGTTTAGTTGTGACTCGGTCCACCTTTCCATCATGAGTCTCCATTCATTCTTTCCGATTGGCGCCAAATTGGATCCAAGATCCGGCACGCATTGATTGTAGGATGAATCCTACACCAAGGGTGAGAATTTTTAGCTTGGCTCGCGTATTAAAATCTAAATATCTAGTTCTAATAAAAATAGGCAGAGCAAAAGAGTTTTGAATGTCGGGTTTAATATGATTTTCCTGTGACTACATTGATGCAGGGAGTTGTGAAAAAAATGTGAAAATATGTAATTGATAATGCCTGTTAAAGGCACTACAAATCGTCGGTGTTTAATTCCGTTGCTTTGCGGGACACTGGACGCTATCAGTTGAATGGAGCGACCCATGACCGCCAGTGTAGAAAAATTCACTCGCCAGACCTTGCTCGACGTTCAGCCGTTGACTCCGAACCTGTTTACGCTGCGGACCACCAGGGATGCGGGGTTTCGCTTTCGAGCGGGGCAATTCGCCAGGTTGGGCGTGACCAAGGCTGATGGCAGCACGGTATGGCGCGCTTACTCCATGGTTTCGTCACCCTATGACGAATTCCTCGAGTTCTTCTCAATTGTGGTGCCGGGGGGCGAATTCACCAGTGAGCTGAGTCGGCTGGAGGCCGGCGATATATTGCTGGTCGACCGTCAGGCCTTTGGCTACCTGACACTGGATCGCTTCACCGACGGGCGTGATCTCTGGTTGTTGTCCACAGGCACTGGCCTGGCACCGTTCCTGTCGATTCTGCAGGACTTCGAGGTCTGGGAGAAATTCGAGCGAATCATCCTGGTCTACAGCGTGCGCGAAGCCCGGGAACTGGCTTATCAGGAGCTGATCGCGGGTCTGGCGCAACGTGACTATTTAGCGGAGTACGCACACAAGTTGCAATTCGTTGCCACCGTCACTCGCGAGCAGCATCCCGGTGCCCTGAGTGGCCGGATCACCGCATTGATTGAAAAGGGGGAGCTGGAGCGAGCGGCCGGCGTGGCGCTAACCGCCGAGCATTCTCGGGTCATGCTCTGCGGCAATCCGCAGATGATCGACGACACGCGAAAATTGCTCAAACGTCGTCACATGCACTTGAGTCTCAGCCGTCGACCCGGGCAAGTGGCGGTGGAAAACTACTGGTAAAAAAACGGCGCCCGAAGGCGCCGTTTTTTCAATGCACACATCACGAGGGCCGATTGTTCTGGGCCTTCAGCAGGTCGCGGATCTCTTCCAGCAGCTCCTCTTCCTTGGTTGGAACCGGCGGCAGGGTTGGCGCAACCGCTTCTTCACGCTTCAGGCGGTTGATGGCTTTGACGCCCAGGAAGATGGCGAAGGCGACGATGGTGAAGTCGATCATGCTCTGGATGAATTTACCATACGCCAGCACCACCGCCGGGACGTCGCCGTTGGCGGCCTTGAGCGTGATGGCCAGGTCACTGAAATCCACCCCACCGATCAACAGGCCGATTGGCGGCATGATCACGTCGCCGACGAACGACGAAACGATCTTGCCGAAGGCGGCGCCGATGATCACGCCGATGGCCAGATCCATCGCGCCGCCGACGCCGGGCGGAAATTGCGGGTCTTCCGTGGTCCAGTTCGCCA
>DQGF01000548.1:31729-32513 GCA_003525045.1 Pseudomonas sp.
CCGAAGGCGGCGCCGATGATGATACCGACAGCCATGTCGACTACATTGCCTTTGACCGCGAAGGCCTTGAACTCAGTTATCACGCCCATAGGTTATTTCCTTGTTACAGATGAGGTTGGTGCAAGCAGTGTAAATCAGCAAAACGCTTCTTGCTTGAAGCACCTGCTTACAGTGCTCGCTTGCTATCGACCGGGTCATCGGTAAAAAGTTTACAAAATGCCATCATTTCTCAGCGAGCCGAGTGCGCTTGAACGGTCATCCGGCGCGGTTTTTGCCATCCTGTTCCGGTCGTTCTTTCGTCTATCAATTGCCTTTACTGTTCGCAGTGGGAGCGCTGATAGAGCCAGCTAAAGCGACAGCACTTGGTTCATGCCAACGTTAGTGCATTCGGTGAATCACTGATTAATGGGTGCACGATTTAAAGTAATGGTTGTTCGAAGTTTTCACTGGTCAAGATCAATGGGTCGGTCATATGCCGGGTAATATTTGATAATTTGACTTGTTGTGGTGATGTTGTACATCCCGATATCAAGGCATAAAGGCTTGTATAAGTCTGATTTGGATTTGTTGGGCGAAACCTGTTGCTTGAATGAGCTTTAGCGCAAAGTTGTATAAGTTTTGCTGGGCTTTAATAAGGTGCATGTACCCAGGATACCTGCAACTTGCTGTAGCAGGTCCGTTGGGCAACGGCGTCGCACTTATCCAGTCCAGCTGAGCTATCATCGCGGTTTTTGCCGGGAGTTCAGATGGCCAAGGCCAAGCGCATGTACGGCTGCACCGAGTG
>DQGF01000548.1:32800-32927 GCA_003525045.1 Pseudomonas sp.
CGCATGTACGGCTGCACCGAGTGTGGCTCAACCTTTCCCAAGTGGGCCGGCCAGTGCGGTGAGTGCGGTGCCTGGAACACCCTGACGGAAACCATGGTCGAGAGCGGCGGGGCCGCCGCCCCCCCCC
>DQGF01000548.1:33231-33424 GCA_003525045.1 Pseudomonas sp.
GCGGCGGCGCCGCAGCTCCCAGCGGTCGCACCGGCTGGACGGGGCAGCAGGCGCAGATCAGGACCCTGGCCGAAGTCAGCGTCGAAGAAATTCCGCGTTTTTCCACCGCCTCCGGCGAACTTGATCGCGTCCTGGGTGGTGGCCTGGTGGATGGTTCGGTGGTGCTGATCGGCGGCGACCCGGGCATCGGCAA
>DQGF01000548.1:33724-33954 GCA_003525045.1 Pseudomonas sp.
GGCGGCGACCCGGGCATCGGCAAATCGACCATTCTGCTGCAAACCTTGTGCAATCTCGCCAAGAGCATGCCAGCCCTGTACGTCACCGGCGAAGAATCCCAGCAACAAGTGGCCATGCGTGCCCGACGTCTGGGCTTGCCTCAGGACCAATTGCGGGTCATGACCGAAACCTGCATCGAAACCATCATCGCTACGGCCCGGCAGGAAAAGCCCAAGGTCATGGTGATCGA
>DQGF01000548.1:34249-34410 GCA_003525045.1 Pseudomonas sp.
AAGCCCAAGGTCATGGTGATCGATTCGATCCAGACGATCTTCACCGAGCAACTGCAGTCGGCTCCAGGCGGTGTATCCCAGGTCCGGGAAAGCGCGGCGTTGCTGGTGCGTTATGCCAAGCAGAGTGGCACTGCGATTTTCCTGGTCGGCCACGTGACCAA
>DQGF01000547.1:0-16069 GCA_003525045.1 Pseudomonas sp.
AGCAGCGATGACCTGCAGATCACCATCACCGGCCTGCAGGGCCATGGCGGCATGCCCTGGAATACCATCGACCCGATAGTGACGGCAGCCCAAGTGCTCAACGGCCTGCAGACCGTGGTGAGCCGCCGGACCAATTTGACGCAGTCGCCAGCGGTGATCACCGTCGGCATGATCCAGGGTGGCAGTGCGCCCAACATTGTCCCGGATCAAGTACGCATGGCAGGCACCATTCGTACTTACGACGAGAAGGTCCGCGCGCAGCTCGGCCGCGACATAAAACTCAGCACAGAGAAAATCGCCGAAAGCGCGGAGGCCAAGGCTGAGGTTTCGGTGGTCCCGGCTTACGGCACCACGATCAACGACGAAAAACTCGCAGCGCAAATGGCTCCCGTGCTTGACCGGGCGGCCTCAGGCAAAGTGGCGAAAGCCCCGCTGGTCGGAGCCTCCGAGGACTTCTCCTTCTTCGCCCGCCAAGTGCCCGGCCTCTACTTCTTCCTTGGCGTAACGCCGGATGGCCAAGACCCGGAGACCGCCGCACCCAACCATAATCCGAATTTCTTTGTGGATGAAAGTGCGCTAGTCGTCGGGACACGGGCACTGTCAGGGCTGACTGTCCAGTTTTTGGAGACAGCGCAGAAGTCCCGTGTGGCTACGCGAAACAAATAGACATTTGAAAGTCAGTTGCTCCCGCTGTCGCTAGCACCATTACCCGATTTTGTAGCAGGCGCGACTTTTCCCGGAGCAACCAATGGCTGTCCATTTGAATTGCCTTTAGTGTCGGTATTGCCTGATGAACCAGAGCGAGACCCTGCCCCGTCGCCCTCTTGCTTCTCATCGCCCGAAGGTGAAGGTTTTGTCATCGATCCCGTTGCAGGCGCGTGAATCTCCTCGGGTGCCTCCCCAGCCGCAGGTTTCGTTGCCTCAGAAGTACCCGCCTGCGAGACTGCCGATTGAGAGCACAAAATCATGAATAAACCGAGTAACGCGGTATAGGTTTTGAACGGACTCATAATATTCACCGTCATCAGTAAGGATATGACATCACGTGCAGCATCACCTCTGCACACTACAGTGGATGGCTGGAGCGAGGCTAGAGAGACAACAAAGGTGCCAGCCGTTAGGAATGACGTCTACGCCGCACCCACCATAGCACCAACAGAATCACCACGACGACGCCCACCGCGATTGCGCCTTGGGCTATCGCCGCCAGATGCGACTCGGGACCGCCAGCTCGCATTTGCTTGACCTGAGCCGCGCTGACTTTGACGTCTGCATTGCCGTAGTGACCGGTCAAATAAGTGGCCAGTGTCGCCACTTGCTGATCGCTAAGGATTCTGGCGAAGCCCTGCATCCTGACGTCCTGGCCATCTGCGCCGCGTTTGACGCCGTCTAGAATCACCATCACCAAATTGTTGGGGTTGCTGCGACCCACCGCCGTGTTGTGCAGCAGCGATGGCAAGCCACCCTCGAAACTGCCTTGTCCCTGGGCCTGGTGACAGGTGCTGCAATGGGCGTCATACAGGAGCGCGCCAGTCATTTTGTCGTCATCGGCCGGTAAGGCCACGCCGCGAATGCTGGCCAAGTCGTCGGTCTTTTGCCCCAAGGCATAAACCGGTTGCCTGTCTGCCGCTTCTTGATGCGCGGGCACTGTCTTCAGGTAGACCGCAATGGCCTTGAGATCGCCGTCGTTGAGGTGCTGCAGGCTGTGATCTACCGCTTCGGCCATTGGTCCGGCGGCCTGGGCCTTGCCCTGCGCCCCGCCGGTTTTCAGGTAAGCGACCAGCTCGGCATTGCTCCAGCCGCCAACGCCACTGTTGACGTCGGCGGTGATATTCGGTGCATACCAAGTACCGACCTCCCCCCCTGCCAACTCTTTTGACGCCACTTCGGCCATCATCAGGTTGCGCGGTGAATGACATGCACTGCAATGAGTCAAACCTTGTACCAGGTAGGCACCCCGGTTCCACTCGGCATCATGCGACGCATTCGGCACGAAGGCCTTATCGTCGAGAAAGAGCAGATTCCACGCAGCCATCGAGAAGCGAATGTTGAACGGAAACGGCAGATTGGTCGGTTTGGCCGGCGTGTCCACAGGTTCCACAGCGTTCATGAAGTAGTCATACATGGCCTTGGTGTCTTCATCGCTGACCTTGGCGTATGAGGTGTAAGGCATGGCCGGGTACAAGTGTTTGCCATCTGCGCGAATGCCTTTGCGCAGGGCAGCGCTGAACTGCTCCAGGGAGTAGTTGCCGATACCGGCCGTTTTCGATGGCGTGATGTTGGTCGCAATGATTTCGCCAATCGGCGTGGGCAGCGCCAGGCCGCCGGCAAACGGCTTGCCACCGGGAACGCTGTGACAGGCGACGCAGTCACCAGCGGTCGACAGGTACTTGCCACGTTGGATCTGCGCATCGTCCGCCGCGCTGGCATTCAGCGCAGCCAGCATCAAGGCAACCAGCGAAGTGATCTTCCAGGTCATGGTTCAGGCCCGCCCTTGTTCAGTGGCAGACTCGGACGACGAAGCTCGGGCAATGACCCGATCCGGCAGGATGTGTTGCGCCGTGCGCAAGGTCAGTGCCGCGGCGGTCAGGGTCGAGTTCATGGTGGCGGCCGTTGGCATCACGCCGGTGCTGCAAATGAACAAGTTGTCGTGATCATGGGTACGGCCGTAGCTGTCGCAGACCGACGTCTTGGGATCGTTACCCATGCTCATGGTGCCTGTGATGTGCTGGTTGTTGGCAAAATTGCCTTCTGCGCTGTAGCGCAGATTGGTCCCGCCCATCAGTTCAGCAATGCGGGTGAAGTCTTTGTGCGACTGCACCGCGCCCTTGCGGGTGTAATCGTGGATGGCGTAGTTGACCTTGGGCTTGGGCAGTCCCAGCTTGTCTTTCTGATCGCTCAGGCTGATGCGGTTCTCAGGGTCAGGCAACACCTCCAGCACATCCTTGAGACTCATTTCAAACGCCGCGCGGTGACGAAGCTGTTTTTCGAATTCCGTGCCATACACCCCGGCCGCAATGAGCGCGTCAGTGGCGCTGTTGATCCGGGAGATATTGGTGAAATCCAGGCGATAAGGTGCGTGCTCCGAGCGGAACGCGCCATCGCGCATGGTATTGATCGAGCTTGGACTTTGCGGTCCCCTGCCCAGCCACAATTCTTCATCGGCATCGAAGGTGATGGACGTGCTCGGGTGGTCCATCAGGTTGCGACCGACCAAGCCGGAGCTATTGGCCAAGCCATTAGGGTATTTGTCGCTGGCCGACATCAGCAACAGTTTCGGGCTTTCAATGCCGTTGGCGGCAAGGATGAACGTCTTACCGGTGACGCGGTGTGATTGCTTGTCTGGGTCATAGTAATGAACGGCCACAATATGGCCTTTGTCATCATGCTCGATGCGGTAGACCACGGCATTGATCTGCAGCTTGGCGCCTGCGTCAATTGCGGTCTGAATGGCAATGCCGCCATGGTATTGCGCGTCGATCGGGCAGATCGGCTGACAGCTGTTGTTGCCACAGCAGGCCGGACGACCGTCGTACGGACGGCTATTGCGCCCGGTGGTGTTGCCCACCACTGCGTAAGTCGGCGCCAGACGCTCGCGGATGCGGCGCATGGCGTAAGGTTCGGTCACCGGCTCCATTGGGAACGGCTTGCTGCGTGGCGAGCCAGTGTTTTCGGCCCCCGACACGCCCCAGATCTCTTCCGCTTCCTGATAGAAAGGGTCGAGCTCTTCGTAGGTCATGGGCCAGTCGACGCCCACGTTGTACAAAGTCTTGATGCGCATGTCGCCCGGCACCACACGCCAGGCCTGGGCCGCCCAGTGCCAGGACGAGCCACCGACGCCACGGATGTATTCCGCCGGGTACGGATATGGGCCGCCCTGGATCAGGTAGCCGTTATCAACCGGCTTGTAGACTGGATGAGGTGCCCAGTCACTGCAGGTGTAGGGCGACATCCAGTCACTCTTGCGCGTCGAATTGCGAAACGCGGCGACGATACGGCCTCGCTCGATGGGCCCGCCCGCTTCCAGAATCAGCACCGAGGCGCCTTGCTTGAGCAGATGGGTCGCGGCCATGGAACCGCAAACCCCCGAACCAATGATGACGATGTCCGCGGACAATTGATCAGACATTTTTCACCTCCGCGATTGGATGACGCGCCCAGCTTCCGTAAGGACCGTAGGCGTAGGTAGGCGGCTTGAGGACATCGGCGACCATCACCGCATTGAGCGCGTATTCGTAGGCCAGACAACGAGCCTTGTTACCGCTGCCGACCACGCCCATGAACCAGGCCGTGGCGATCAGGCGTGGCACGGTGGCGAAGGACGACTTTTCGTCATCCAGGGTTTTCTGCAACTGAGAGGGGTCCAGGTGACGCTCATTGATCAGCGCCAGTAAGCCCTCCACTCCTTTGGCGAATGTGGGGTCATCGGCCATGAGTGCCTGATACAGGTTGTTTGCCAGGACGTTGTCCAGGCTCTGACGGCCGGCAATAATCGCCGAGAGTGCCAAAAACGCACCTTGCTCTTTACTGTCGATCGGTTCAGCCAGTGCAAAAGGAATCAAGGAGGCGGTATAGGCGGTCAGCAGACCTTTTAACAGTGCTCGCCTGGTCGGCTTCAACCCATTCGGACTGTGAATTTCATTTAAGCTATTCATGGCGTGTCCTGTAGTCACAGGTTATCGTTAGAAAGTGCCAACGTGCAGAGTCCGCGGTTCAAAACACGGTATTGACCGTCAAGCCAAAGTGTTGAGTTTGAACCCGTTATTGCTGTCCAGCAGGGTCGGGGTGTACTCGTATACCCCCGAGTCGAAGGCGCTGCCCAGCGGCAATCGACCCATTCCCCCTGCTTGTAACGACGAACCGCAGAACACCCCTGAGTTCAAGCTTCGGACAGAACCTAATGGTAGCCATCGTCGTGGGTGACCTTGCCGCGGAACACGTAGTAGCTCCAAAAGGTGTACCCCAGGATCAACGGAATGATGAACAGCGTGCCCACCAGGATGAAGCCTTGGCTTTGCGGTGGCGAAGCGGCGTCCCAGATGGAAATCGACGGCGGTACGATATTGGGCCAAAGGCTGATGCCCAGGCCGCTGTAGCCGAGGAAGATCAACATCAGGGTCAACAGGAATGGCGTGTAGTGCGCGCGGTGGACCACTGCCTTGAGCAGACCATATAGGGATATCAGCACTAGAATCGGCACCGGCATGAACCAGAACAGGTTCGGCAGGCTGAACCATCGGGCAGCAATCTCGCTATGGGTAAGCGGGGTCCAGATACTGACCACTCCGATCACGACCAGCAGCACCAAGGCCAGCGGGCGTGCCAGGTTATACATCTCCACTTGCAACTTGCCTTCGGTCTTCATGATCAACCAGGTACAACCGAGCAAGGCATAGGCCACAATCAAGGCCAGGCCACAGAACAGCGAGAACGGCGTCATCCAATCCAGCCCACCGCCGGCATAGCTGCGGTTAACGACGGGGATGCCATCGATGAAGGCCCCTAGCGCCACGCCTTGGCAGAACGTCGCCACCAGCGAACCACCGATGAAGGCCTTGTCCCAGAGGTGACGTTTGTCGTCCCTGGCTTTGAAGCGGAATTCGAACGCCACACCACGAAAAATCAGTCCGATGAGCATGAAGATCAACGGCAGGTACAGGGCCGATAACACGACCGCATAGGCCAGTGGAAAAGCTCCGAACAACGCCGCGCCGCCCAGGACCAGCCAGGTTTCGTTACCATCCCAGACCGGCGCGACAGTGTTCATCATGACGTCGCGGTCGCGGTCGCCCTTGATAAACGGGAAGAGAATCCCGATGCCGAGGTCGAAGCCATCCATGATGACGTACATCATGATGCCGAAGATGATGATCACGGCCCAGATCAGTGACAGATCGATACCCATGACTCACTTCCCCTCGTTCAGGCGGTCGCCGGTGCCGGCTTCGTTGATATCATCGGCGGCCGACAGTGGACGCGCCGGGGTGCGTTTTTTGCCAGGGCCACCATGAGTTGGTTGCGCCCCTTCATGGGTTTTCGGACCCTTGCGCACCAGGCGCATCATGTAGCCGAAGCCCGTACCGAACAGCGTGAAATACACCACGACGAACAGGATCAGCGTCAGGCTCATCTGGCCCACGCTCTGCCTGGACGAAGCGTCCGCCGTGCGCAGCAGGCCATAGACCACCCACGGCTGACGGCCGACCTCGGTGGTAATCCAGCCCGCGAGCAACGCGATCAGGCCGGACGGCCCCATCAACATGGCCAAGTAGAGAAAAGCGCGATTGGTGTAGAGCGTACCGCGCAGCCGCAGCCAGGCACTCCATAATCCCGTGGCGATCATCAGCATGGCCAAGCCGACCATAACGCGGAACGACCAGAACACGATGGTCGAATTGGGACGATCTTCAGGCGGGAAGGACTTGAGCGCCGGAATCTGCTTCTCCAGGCTGTGGGTCAATATCAGGCTGCCCAAGTAAGGCACCTCGAGCGCGAAACGCGTCGTCTCGGCCTTCATGTCCGGCCAGCCGAACAGGATCAACGGGGTCGGCTCGTTGCCAATATTTTCCCAGTGCCCTTCGATAGCGGCGATTTTCGCCGGCTGGTGCTCAAGCGTATTAACACCGTGGGCATCACCCACCACTGCCTGAATAGGCGCGACGATCAGTGCCATCCACATAGACATTGAGAGCATGGTGCGGATCGCGGGGTTGTCCCGTTCGCGCAGCAGGTGCCAGGCGGCGGAGGCACCCACAAAAAATGCCGTGGCGACGAATGCAGCGATCGCCATGTGTATCAGGCGGAATGGGAACGAGGGGTTGAAAATCACCGCCAGCCAATCGACAGGGATGACCCGACCATTGACGATTTCGTAGCCTTGCGGGGTGTGCATCCAGCTGTTGGAGGCCAGGATCCAGAACGTGGAGATCAACGTACCGATGGCTACCATCAGCGTGGAGAAGTAGTGCAGGCCGCGACCGACGCGGTTCCAGCCAAACAACATAACGCCGAGGAACCCGGCTTCAAGAAAGAACGCCGTCAGCACTTCGTAGGTCAGCAAGGGACCGGTGATTGCACCGGCGAAGTCGGAAAAACGACTCCAGTTGGTGCCAAACTCATACGCCATCACCAGGCCGGACACCACGCCCATGCCGAAGTTGACGGCGAAGATTTTCGACCAGAAATGATACAGGTCGCGGTAGGTATCATCCCTGGTCTTCAGCCAGAGACCTTCCAGCACTGCCAGGAAACTGGCAAGGCCAATAGTGATGGCCGGGAACAAGATGTGAAACGAAACCGTAAATGCGAATTGAATGCGGGCGAGATCTAGTGCCTCTAAACCAAACATAAGTTTTTCCCTTTACAGGTAAAGACTAAGTGGCAATAGGGATCACATGTATCAAAACATTACGATAGCTCAAAGCATGGCAACTGTCTGTTTTATCGCGGAGCTGGAAAAATATTTCATCCAGGTGAGCCCTGTGAAAGATCACAGCCAGCCCACCCAGAGAGCAAATTGGTTTATTCAGTCGGAGTGCGACACATCCGGCGCAGCAGATTCGAGCGAGTTGAAATCGCGCAGGCTGGATGGAATGTGCGGATTACCTATCAGCAATGGGCGCTGTTGATATTCAGCGTTTACCAGGCTCTTTGTCGGATCAAACTCGTCGTAGCGAAGACCCGCCAGGTCCGACCAGGTATGGATGAAGTGAGAGGTGCTGTAGGGGCGATGTACATCGGCTACCTGATCGTTGGACGTATCTTGCGCCTTCCACTTGGGCGATCTCCACACGATAAATGGCACCGTGTACATCGGACGCGTCGGCGCCGCCTCGTTTCGGCCCAGCACCTTCGGGGCCACGGGGTCATAGACCGACTCGCCATGGTCGGACAGGTACAGCAGGAAGCCAGTGGGGTCTGTGTCGGCGAAACGCTTTATAAGCGATGAAACCACATGGTCGTTGTACAGAACGGCATTGTCGTAGCTGTTGTAAACCGGCAACTGGTCCTGAGTCACATTAGCCGGTACACCGACTCGGTCAGCGAAGCGGTCAAAAGATTTCGGGTAGCGATAGTGGTAGCTCATATGGGTGCCCAGCAGATGTATGACTATAAGCTTGCGCGGGGCTTCGTCGGCCAACACCTTGGAAAACGGATCGAGCACATCACTGTCGTACTGACTCGTCTCGTTTTGGTCGCGATTGTTGTTCAAGTAAATTTGCTCATCCGCCTGCTTTGAAAAGGTAGTGAGCATGGTATTGCGCTTGGTCATGGTCTGCTGGTTGGTGATCCAGTAGGTTTTGTAGCCCGCCTGCTTCATCACACTGACCAGAGTGGGCGTGCTGAGATAAACATCAGGTTGTTCCTCATCAGCAAAAGTCAGTACTTGTTCGAGCGTCTCGATCGTATAAGGACGAGGCGAGATGACTTGATCGAACACCTGCAGTTCACCGCGCATTCTATCCAGATTGGGCGTAGTAGGCCGGGCATAGCCGTAAAGACTCATTCGTTGCCGAGTTGTCGACTCACCAATCACCAGTACCAGGGTTGAAGGTTGACCGGCGTGAGCATCCGTGAGGTTTTTCAGAGGGGGTATCAGCTTTTGGCTGTTCAGTAGATTCGACATGCTCTGGAGCTGCTGTCGATACTGGTGGTAGCCAACAACCATTTGCCAAGGCGCTGCCGCCTCGATGTTCTCTTCGAACTCCGCCACCGCGCGCCCCAGAGTATCGCGCTTAAGGTATTGATGAACCGCGTTGTAGCCAACCGACACAGTGAACAACACCAGACAGAAGGCAGGAACCAACTTGCGCGGCACAGAGACCGGACGCACTCTGCTCCATAGCAGCAAACCTCCCAGGCTATAGGCAATAATTGCGACTACGATCGACCAGGAAAAATAGTGCACCAGGTACTCCTGGGACTCCTGTACGTTTGACTCGAACAGAATGAAGATAACGCTCTGTGAGAACTCCTGGCCGTAGACCAGGAAATAACCCAACCCTGCGAGCGAAGACGCCCAGAGAACGATGCCGATCACACCTGCGAGCGCTCTGGTGCGCGCCGGGACCAAAATCAGCGGCATCATCCACAGCGCAGAGACCATCGTGGCCTCGATCATCCCCGACCACCCGGCCACTCCAGCATGAACAATCAAAAGCTGGGCAACACCGGAGAAGTACCAAAAAAACAGAAACATCCAGCCAAGGCCGACCCAATCTACTTGGCGAGGAACCGCCGCGGCTGACGTCTTCGTTTGCATAAAATCCTCAATTGTTGCGCGTGGCGCCTGACTGGGTTGGGCATAGCGTCAAGCAGCGGTGGTTAGTCGGTTTTACAGGGAGTGCCGAAACGTTTTGTCTGCCATGAAAAACGTTTATGGGTCCGGCATCGTGCTCATGGCGGCCTGGTTTGCCTGGTGGTTGGAGATGACTTGCAGGGCAACTTGCAGACACTGAGCCTGTACATCGCTCAAAGGCAGAGTGGCATCGATTTCAACTATTCTTGCGCCGTTGAAACAAAGGCGCGGAGTAATGGCCGTCTTCTGCTTGATCAATGTCAGATCATGGTCAGGTTTGCGTGCATAGGCCGTTTGCGCATCGATGTTCAGGCGGATAATCACAGTGGGACGCACGCGGACCATGGATTCATAAAGCTTTAGCTCCCGCCTTGCCAACCAGGCCGTGAATGGCCCGTTGGGGCGGGCCGCGGAAAGCCCCGGGCCATCGTAAAAGCCCGGGACTTCCAACTGCGGATATCGATCACAGATCACAACTGCGGCGCATTCACGCATTGCCTGCGTCTTCTTGAAACGATGCATACGGACAGTGGCAAACCCATAAATTGTCAGCGCTGTGAACGGACCTGGAATTCGTTCGCCTCTAGTGCGAGCTTGCTTGGCTTTGGCTGTCAGGCGACGTGCCAGCATGGGTCCGATGAACGGCCAGGCCTGGATCTTCAACCCCATCGTGCCCGACCCAAGACCAAGGTAAGAATAGGTCGCCCCCTCCTCTTGCAGAGCCGCACACAGGTAGGATGCCA
Source organism: Pseudomonas sp. (assembly GCA_003525045.1). Lineage (GTDB taxonomy): Bacteria > Pseudomonadota > Gammaproteobacteria > Pseudomonadales > Pseudomonadaceae > Aquipseudomonas. The sequence goes on from DQGF01000547.1 coordinate 10,042, forward strand.
ACGTGGTCTTCCCTGCCCCGTCGGATCCGATGATGGCGAGCAAGGGTGCCAGCGAATGCTCATCACCCCGCGTTGCAGCACTATTGCGTGAGCGAGCATTGGTCATGAAGTGTTTCAACGATTCGCCAGGCGCAAAGATATGGCCTGTTTCGCCTGTGCAATCACATCCGCTAGCGGTTCGCTGCTGTCGATGTCCAGAATGGGCGCGCTTTGGTATTCCAGCTTTGGAACTTGGGCAATTTTCAACGCCAGTGACTCGTAACGATGATCCGGCTTGCGCGCAAAGGCTGTTTCCAGGTCGACATTCAAGCGGATGACCAGGTCTGGACGGTAGCTGACCATGTAGGAGTAGAGTGCTTTTTCGCGCCGGGCCAAAAAGCGGATAACCGCGTTACGACCTTTACCCTCGGCCAGGCCAGGGCCGTCGATCTTCATTTTCAGCACGGCAACCTGAGGAAAACGGTCGGCCACGATGGCGACACCACTGCGCCGCAATACCATCATTTTCTGGTACCGACGCCAGCGTCTGAGTGAGAGTAGAAAAATCGCGAAGGCGGCGATTGTAGTAGGTCCCTCGCCCTCCTGATCATGCCGAGGGTTGCCACGAGGAGCGTTCGCGGCGATCAGTCGATCGATCTTTTTTCCCACCAGCGGCAGTTTCACTAAAGCCTCGCCCAGCGATTTGGACTGGATGCCCAAGTGGCAGCTTTCAGTGAGGCGCGATTCCTGCATCCAGGAAAGAATGGCCTCGGATACGGTGGACTTGCCAGCGCCATCACAACCGACAAACGCAATCAATGGCGCCAAACCGGACTGACTTGGCGCGTCCATTGAGCGATCAGCAGGCTTGTCAGTGGTTGAACGCTCGAACGTCTGGTTGGCGATGTTTTGACTTTTGTCACTCGGAAATTTCATTGCACTTCCTTTACCACTGCCGACAACTCACCCGCGGATCCAACGCTGGATCTGTTGTCATCTACGCAGAACTGATCGGTTACCCGTTTCATTGCACCGTCTTTGAGCTGCACGACCTCATCGGCTATTTCGATCAACCGTGGCCGGTGAGAAATAGCGATGATGGTGATTTCAGGTGTCAGCAACTTCAGCGTGGTGCAAATGTCGTGCTCCGACTCAGGGTCGAGCGCACTGGTCGCTTCATCGAGGATCAATAATCGTGGGCGATGGGCCAGAGCTCGGGCAATCACAATGCGCTGTCGCTGCCCGCCCGATAGCTTGCCACCGCGCTCTCCCACCACCGAGAGCATGCCCTGAGGAAGCTTTTCAACAAATTCCCAGGCGCCGGCTTGGCGCAATGCCCGTTCAGCATCAGCGGCCGTCAGCGCGGGTTCGCCCAAGGTAACGTTTGCCAAGATGGTGTCATGCAACAACAGCGTTTCCTGGGTTACGTATCCAATCAGTCGGCGCCAGTGGCGTCGGTCGAGATCTACCAACGAAATATCATCCACCAATATCTGACCGGACTGCGGCGCGAGCAGCGCGCACAACAGATCAAGAACGGTGGTCTTACCCGCTCCAGACGGCCCGACCAGAGTGGTCATGGTTCCGACGTTAAAGGTCACCGAAACATTATCGAGAACTGTGCGCCCCCCATAGCTGAACGACACACCTTTCAATGCAATATCCCGATTCAAAGTAGGCATTACGCTGCCCCCTTTGGGTTCCGCCTCGGCAGCGGCGGCGTCAACAGCTTCGCGCAGCGCCCAAAATGCACTCTCCTGAGCGGCCATGCGATGGTAGCGCTGCTGCGCCTTGTGCATGAGACCCAAGAGCCGCACCACCATGAATATGAGCACCATGACCGAAGACAACGGCAGCTCCCAGATCACCAGTCCTGCGTAAAGCCCGGCCGCCGCGAGAATGGCCAGCAGCGGTTCCTGCAATGCGCGCAGGGTTTCCCGGCTGGTGACTTCTTTTTCCATCGCCGCGTTCAACTCTGTGGCCTGATGGCGCAGCAGTGAATCGGCAATGTCCTCACGGGCCATTGCTTTTAGCGGTTTAACCGAACCCAGCGTATCGCTCAGACTGACCAGCAGGTCTCTCATCAGACCCGTTTGACTTTTGCCCGCACGACGGGATGTCTTGACCAGTCCGCGCAGCCCGAGAAGGATGACCAGGCCCACAAAAAGACAGATCAGCGCGGCCTGCCAGGAAACGACCAGCGCGATAATCGCGTAAGCCACAGCCTGAATAGACAATGCGACCATGTTCGCCGCATGTTCGTACGCCGTAGATGCGCGATAGGCCTCGGTCGCAACGGCGTTTGCAAGTGCGCCGCCGGGCTGTCGCAGATAATGTTCCCAACGACTGGCCAGCGTGGCGTTGATCAGGTCAACCCGCAGGTCGGTGGCCACGTGGGCTACGGTGTAACCCACCTGCCGATTGGCCAAAAGAATCAACAGGCTGCTCAACGCCATACCGACGACGATGATCGAGAGCAACACGATAATGGTTGGCTGCAATCCCACTACCTGCAATGCCGTTACGATGTGCACGCCAAATGATGAGTTAGCGTTGTCGCCCAGCATCACAGACACCAGTGGCAACATGGTGGTCAAACTCACGCTCTCGACCACCCCTGCGACGATCAGACTCAGCAGCATCAGGAAGGTACGCATCGGGTAGGACCGACCAAAAGCAAATATAATACGCATGGCACTCACACTTGATGATCAGGTTCATTGCCGCAGAGCTCGCTGCGCCAAATGACCAGTTTCTAGCGCCCCTCCGGGCTCCCGGGGAGGCACGCTTCTGCCCTTCCTGCTTAACCAGGCTGTTCTTTATCGAGAATGGCTGAGGACCGCAGCACTGAAAATGCGTGGATAATCTGGTCAATTTGTTCCGGTGTGTGTGATGCACTGACACTGCAGCGCACCAGGGTGATCCCCGCCGGCGTGGCCGGTGGAAGCACCAGATTGACGTACACGCCATGGTCAATGAGCGCTCGCCAGAACTGCAGACCCTGCTCCTTTGTGCCGACCATTACCGGGACGACAGGACTGACGTCTGGCCCGAGCTTGTATCCCAGAGCTGCCAAACCGTCATACAGTCGGCGCGCATTACTCCAGAGGCGCTCACGCAGCTCTGGACGCGATGCGACGGTTTGCAATGCCGAACGTACCGAAGCAATGACTGAAGGTGAAGGCGACGCCGTGAAAATGTAAGGTCGACTCGCGTATCGCAGGACTTCCATTTCGCGGGTCTTGCCTGCCGCGAAACCGCCAATTGCGGCCAGACTTTTACTGAACGTACCCAAGATAATATCGACGTCATCTTCGACGCCTAACGCTTCGACCAAGCCTCTGCCATTGGCGCCCATCACACCAAACGAATGCGCTTCATCGACTATCAGATACCCGCCCAGGCGCCGTTTGATCTCAACGATTTCTCTGAGGGGAGCTGTATCTCCCAGCATGCTGTAGATGCCCTCGACGATAATCAGCGCATCCTTGGCTCGCTCGCCCAGGCGCAACATGCGGCGCTCCAGATCCTTGGCGTCGTTGTGCTGAAAACGAATGACTTCGGCACCGCCCAATGCACACGCGTCATAAATGCTCGCATGGCAGTCGGCATCCAGCAAAACCACCTCGCGGGGCCCGGCAAGCGATCCGATGACACCCAGGTTTGCCACGTACCCTGTCGAGAACACCATGACCGAGGGACGATCCAGGAACGCGGCAAGCTCGGCCTCAAGGGCCGTATGACCGCTGTAACTGCCATTGGCCATCCGCGAACCGGTCGTGCCTGTTCCCTCAATCGCCAGCGCGCGCTGTGCAGCGCCAATGGCGTTCGGATCGAAAGTCAGACCCAAGTAATTATTGGTGCCTGCCAGGATGACGTTCTTACCTTCAATACGGCCTTCGGTCGCGGAGTAAATTTCCTCGATACACGTACCGAAGGGGCTTAGGCCCGAATCCTGAAACCTGGCTCGCTCAGCCGCCAGACGGCTGAATCTGTCATAAAGAGCCATGGCCATTCTCTATGCTCGCAACAAGGGAAGTGGCTAGCTGCCGGGGCGTTCGCACATCCATCAAAATATTGATAGGAATGGAAAGATCGTACTCATCTTCAAGCGTCATCAACAGGTCCATCATTTTGATGGATTCAATCCCCAGATCGTTCACCAGATCGCTGTCGGCGACTACTTCACGAGCGTCGGGGAGCAGCTCTCGGAGACACACCAGAACCTTTTCTAAAACCATGTCTTGCGTGAACATTATCGACCTCATAAAAATCTAAAATTCGAGCTTCAGAACAGTCTGTCTTGCAGGGCGCGCCGAAGCGTAATTCTGGGAACCCAACCAATCGCACGGGTGATATCCCTATTGCTGCACGTCCAGTCGCAATGGATCAGTTCGTTCACCTTGCTCGAAGTCAGCATGGGTGGCCGACGAAACACGTACGAGAGCGCTAAATTGGCGCGCGCAATGAGCCGCAACAGCACGACCGAAACAGCGATTTGTCGCACTTGCGCTGCGCGGATGTCGGCACCTATCTTGGCCAAATCTTTCCAGCTATATCCGCCGAGCGTGCCATCACTGATTTCATAAGTGGCCGGTTTTGCAATGGGCGAGTTGATCCATTGCAAGACAGCAGCGACAAGGTCGTACACATGCACGAAAGACAGACGGGATTCGGCCGAGCCTAATCTGAGCAAAAAGCCGCGAAGCAACCAGGAGAACAGCGGTTGCAGTTCCCGGTCGCCTGGCCCATAAACAGCTGTGGGCCTGAAGATTCCGACTTTGATATCCCCGGCTGCGCTGATGACTTGCTGCTCCGCGTCGAACTTCGACTTGGCATACCATGACAACTCGGGATAGCGAGCCGCCAGTGAGGACATGTGGAGAAAGCGCTCACAGGTCCCAGACTTGCGGGCCGCTTCCATCACCCGGCGGCTGCCTTCCACGTTGGCCTCATGGAAGCTTTGAACATTGCGCCCCCTGACCGCGCCGGCACAGTGGACAACCACGTTCGCACCCGCTGTCAGCTCGGCAAGTGCGCGAGGACTCTCCAAAGTCCCCTGCACCCATTCAATCCCGTGCTTGCAGCCTGACTGCGTCCTGCTCAACGCCCGAACCGTGCAACCTTGCGCGACGAGCATGCGAGCTATCTGGCCACCAATAAACCCACTTCCCCCTGTCAGGGCAACGACCCGCGCCATTACGCAGAACCTGCGGCCAACATTTCGCGCGGGGCGTTCATTTGACTGAGGAATCGTTTTCGAGCTTCAGCCCGAGCCGGCTTGCCCGACGATGTTCTGGGAATGCTGTGAGGAGGGACCAGATTGATATCCGGCAAGAGACCAAACTCGCTATGGATCTTGGCGGACAGTGTACGCAGCAAATGGTCCCGCCGATCCTGGGCGAGGATGCGGCATTGAATCTGCATCACTACCGCAGGCTCCCCATCGTTCTGGACGATGAATACGATAGCGTCACCGGGCCTGACCTCAGGTTCTGTCTCAGCGACGACCTCGATATCCTGGGGCCAGATATTGCGCCCGCGGATAATGATCAAATCTTTCTTGCGGCCGGTGATGTACAAATGACCGTTGAACAGATAGCCAAGATCACCGGTATCCAGCCATTGGGTTTCTTCGATTTGCTTGATGGATTCTTCATCACCGAAATAACCCTGCATGAGGCTGGGCCCGGAGATAAAGATCCGACCGACGCAACGCTCAGCCAGCACCTTGCCGACTTTATCGCGCACCTCGATGCGATGACCCGGTAACGCACCACCGCAATTGACAAAAGTACGCGTGGCACTGGAATTGTCGGTCGGTGTCACCGCCCTTCCCTCAAGCTCCAGGGCCTCTCGATCAACGCAGTCAACCTGCCCGCCAACTCCGTGCGGTGCGAAACTCACGGCCAGCGTGTTTTCGGCCAGACCGTAGCACGGCAGAAAGGCGTTGGGATTAAAGCCTGTACCGGCAAAATGCTCGGCAAAGCGATTGAGTGTGGCGATCCCGATCGGTTCTGCGCCAACCCCAGCAACACGCCAGCGGGAT
>DQGF01000547.1:16343-18625 GCA_003525045.1 Pseudomonas sp.
CGGTTCTGCGCCAACCCCCGCAACACGCCAGCGGGATAGGTCCAGGCTGGCGGTATCGCTCTCGCTGCAGCGACGTACGCACAGGTCATAGCCAAAGGGTGGCGCTACAGAGACAGTGCCTCGGTTTCGGCTCATAAGGTTCAACCACTGTCGCGGCCGCATGGCAAAATCCTGGGTGCGCAGGTAATCGACCGACAACTGGGTTGCGACAGGCGTCAGGACAAACCCGACCAGCCCCATATCGTGATAGAACGGCAACCATGAGACGCAACGGTCGCCTGCTTGCAACTTGATACCGTCCTGGCTGATGCCGCGCAGGTTCGCCATGACCGACCGCTGGGTAACCACAACGCCACGCGGAAACCGGGTGCTTCCGGAGGTATATTGCAGGTAAGCAATATCGTCTTGCTGGGGACTTGCCAGCTCCACATCAACCAACGGAAGGGTTCCGAGTTCTTCAGCCGTTCCAATGAATTTTTGCGTTGTCGCGTCAATGGCTTCATGCACGAAAGACATCCACTGAGCATCACCCAAAACAGCCGACGGCGTACAACTGGCAAACAGCTCGCGCAATTTGTCGACGTACGAATGGTGATGACCAACACCAATCGGAATCGACAGCGGCACAGGGACCAGGCCGGCGTATTGACAGGCAAAAAACACTTCTGCGAAGCCCGGAGCCGTATCTGCGATGAGCGCGACGCGATCACCTTTGCGCAGGCCAAGACCCAGCAATCGCTTGGCCGCAGCAACCGCTTGCCGCTTCAGCATCCGGTATTCCACCACAGCCGTTAAGTGACACCGCCTGTCATAGTAATTCATGCCCGTTCGCCCCAGAGCGGCGTAATCCAGTGCGTCAACCAGAGTAGGGAAATCCGCAAGGCGTTGCTTAAGTTCTTGGGTAGCAGGAGTCTCTGACATATAAAGGACAGCCATTAAATTAAACTCAAACCATGTAACGCAACACAGGATTGATGCGCTAATAAAAGGAAGCCACGCTGGGGAAACTTGTCGCTCCCGCACAGAAAATAAAGGGTAGGCAAATTCGCGCAACCAGAAAAGAGCGCCATGTCAATACACACACGGGCTCTATACCGCAAAAAGCGCGTAAAGCTTAACCTAATTTACAGGCTGAAGAACTATGCAAAACATCGATACGACGTATTCACTAAAGTGATAGTTGGTTTTTTAATTATGCCTGAAACGGTAAGAGATTATTGCGTCGCGCAAAGCTTCCCATCGTAGACAAGTGCAGTACAATAAAGTGCGGCACGCAATGCCGAATCATCATTACTGATAGTTAAATGAGCACGCTTAATCTTATGGTTGTCTCTGAACAGGTCAAGGGCAGTACCGCACTTAAGACTTTTATATCGCTCCCGGGTACTTTGTATAGGGAAGATCCCTGCTGGATCGAACCCCTCCATATGGAGCGGCGTGAGCACCTGTCCAGCAAAAACCCAGCGTCAGATCACATCATCTGGCAAGCCTGGATTGCCCGGCGTGGCCATACCCCGGTCGGACGCATCACTGCGCAGATCGACACTTTGCATCGCGAACTTCACGGCGCCACCACGGGGCATTTCGGAATGCTCGACGCCATCGATGATCCCGAAGTGTTCCAAAGCCTGCTCTCTACCGCCGAAGCCTGGCTTCGCAAACAGGGCGCACGACAGATTAGCGGTCCGTTTGGCCTGAACATAAACCAGGAGAGTGGAATCCTGATCGAGGGATTTGACACGCCGCCATCGGCAATGATGATGCACAATCATCCTTATTACGCAAAGCACCTTGAAGCGCTTCAATATCGGCCCGCAATGGACCTGTTCGCCTATTGGATGAGCTCGGATGAGCTGAACTTTCCGGCGCCCCTGCAAAAAATGATGGACCGCGAGCGTGCGCGAGTAAAGATTCGGTTATTGGATCGAAGCAAGTTCGAGCAGGAGATGCAGACCTTGCGAGAAATCTTCAATGATGCCTGGGCCAACAACTGGGGATACGTTCCATTCACGGAAAAAGAATTCAGTGTCATGGGCGCACAATTGAAGTACCTGGTACCCGACGACCTGATTTATATAGCGGAGGTCGATAACGAAGCCTGCGCATTCATTGTCGCAATGCCCAACATCAATGAGGCCATTGCTCCACTGAAGGGGCGCTTGCTGCCTTTCGGATGGCTTCGCCTGTTATGGAAGTTGAAAGTGACAGGCACGCGAACCGCGCGAGTTCCACTGATGGGTGTCAAGCAACACTATCAGTCCAGCCGCCTGGGGCCTACCCTT
>DQGF01000547.1:18934-19408 GCA_003525045.1 Pseudomonas sp.
TACCCTTGCCCTCCTGTTGATCGAGGCCCTGAAAGCGCCGTTTGCCAAGCGCAATATTGATGCAGTGGAAATGTCGTGGATTCTCGAAACCAACACGGGGATGCGTACCATTCTGGAGCGCGTCGGAGCAAAAGCTTACAAACGCTATCGACTCTATGAAAAGCACATCTAATCAACAGCGCTTTAACGCGCTGGTACTGGCTGCCGATCGCCAAGCCAATGATCCGATCGCCGCCCTGGGAGGCGCCGGTTGCAAAGCCTTGACCCCTATCAACGGGGTGCCGATGCTTCATCGCGTCGTCAATGCCTTGCAATCGAGCGCTCATATCGGGCGCATTACCCTGGTCGGCCCAGGCAGGCAACTGCTTGATCAGGACCCCCTTGCCGGCGAATGGCTCAGGACAGGACAAATCAATTGTCTGGAGCCTGCCGCAACGCCGAGCGCGAGCGCGTTGCGGGGACTGGAGCAGGACC
>DQGF01000547.1:19706-31066 GCA_003525045.1 Pseudomonas sp.
ACTGGAGCAGGACCCTTCTCGCCCCGTGTTTCTGACGACCGCCGATCATGCTCTGCTTCGCGGTGAAATGATCGACTATTTCCTCGATCAGTCCCAATCGAGCGATTGCGATTTCACCGTCGCCGTGACGCGGCTGGACACGGTGCTCTCAATGTTTCCCGACACCCGCAGGACCGCGACAAAACTTCAGGGTGGCCCCTACTGTGGAAGCAATATGTTTGCGTTCATGACGCCACAAAGCGACCAACTTGCAAGTTTTTGGCGAGCGATCGAGCAAGAGCGTAAAAATCCCCGGAAAGTCATCTCCGGCGCTCTGGGCTTAGTGGCGTCCATCAAGTACTTGTTGGGCTCTTTATCCCTCGAACAGGCGATGCAGCGTATTTCCACTAAAGTCGGGATAAAAATAGGTGCGGTCGTCATGCCTTTCGCCGAGGCCGCCGTCGACGTTGACTCCCTTAACGATCACCGACTTGTCGAAAAAATCCTGGCGGAACGTGAAAAAGAACATGTCGGCGGCCACATCCAGTGACGTTTCTTTACGCTTTTTTCCATTGCGCAAATCGCTTGTACTGTCCCACTCGCGCTCACCGCCAACCTTCAGCACACCATCAGCACCGATCAAGCTCAGCAGGATGTTTCTGAGTGCATTCCGTCCTGTCTACAAGGTCTCAACATGCTCCTGATTGAGCGTTACATCATTGCTGAAATTAGACGCCCCGTCTCGGTGATGATCGGTATTCTGACATTCGTTTTCGCAAGCTACTCCGCAGAGCGCTACCTGGCGCAAGCAGCCAATGGCACCCTCGCGCTGCAATCGGTTCTGAATATGGTGGTCTACAAGGTCATCATTGCGCTGGAAATGCTCGTGCCGGTCGCACTCTATGCTTCTGTTGCGATTGCTTTAGGCAGGCTTTATCACGACTCTGAAATCACCGCGATCATCTCTTCAGGCGCCAGTCCATTACGTATCTATCGGGCCATTGCGCTGATTTCGATTCCTATCGCGATTGCGGTCACCGTGCTTTCAGTTTATGGGCGCCCATGGGCGTATACCCAGGCGTATCAACTGGAGCAGCAGTCCAAGACCGATCTGGACGTTAACCACCTGTTACCCCAACGATTCAACATCAATGATGACAACGGCAGAATGATCCTCGCCGAGGACATCGAACACACCACCGGCACCCTTAAAAACGCATTGATCTATGATCCAGGCGACAAAAAAACCCGAATTTTTCGTTCGAGCACGGCAAAGATCACCGATGCCAATCCTGCCGATCCCGTTCTGACATTAAGCGCAGGCACTTCGTACTCTCTGGAGCATCAGGGAATCAAAGACGTCACGGGCACCTTCAATACCATGAGCTTGCATCTGAGTCCCATCGAACCGGAGGCCGATTCAAAACGTAAGTCAACCTCCACCGAAATGCTCAGAGCTTCCGCCGAGCCCTTGGACAATGCTGAACTTCAATGGCGAGAAAGCCGGGGACTGAGCGCAATGCTACTGGCTCTGCTGGCAGTCCCATTGAGTCGGACCGCACCGAGAAAAGGTCGTTTCTCCACGTTATTGCCCATCGCCATTCTGTTCGCCGTCATCTTTTATGCAGGCAACATTTGCCGCACGCTGGTCGGCAATACCTCGATTCCGATGACGCCAGGTCTTTGGCTAGTGCCCATGCTAATGAGCCTGATCTTGCTGATATTTGTAGCGCGCGACTTGTCTGTGCTGAGGATGCGTTTCAAATGAGAATTACCAGTGTGTACCTCATTCGTAACGTGTTCGTCGGGTTTCTTGCAGCGGCGGCGCTACTTCTCCCGTTGTTCACCACCTTTGATCTAGTGAGCGAACTGGACGATGTTTCCTCTGGTGGGTATCGGTGGACCCAGGCAGTTGAAGTCGTCTTGATGACCCTGCCGCGACGAGCCATCGATTTGGGCCCCTTCATTGCACTGCTCGGCGGAATAACCGGACTGGGACAGCTGGCCATGACCCAGGAACTCACGGCGATGCGCACTGCCGGCATCTCCATTGTCCGAATTGCCGTCACGACCATGTTCGCCGGCGTGGTGCTGGCATTGTTGCTGGGCGTCGTCGACGAATGGGTGGCTTCACCCTTACAGCAGAAAGGCATCCAAATCAGAAATGAAGCGCTTGCGGTGGCCGGTGAGGCGGCGAGCGCCACTGGCGGCATCTGGGCGCGGCGCGGCGATGAAGTCGCACGGATCGGCGCAGTCTCATCCAAAAACAAGCCAGTGAATATCGAGGTATTCCATTACACGCCCACCATGCTCCTCACGTCTTACATCTTTGCCGACAGCGCAGATGTTCGCGCCGATGGCACATGGTTGCTCAATAACGTACAGATCAAAGAATGGGACGGGGCCACTGAAACCTTTCGTCAAGTCGACCATATGCCGTGGCAGTCAGTATTTTCCGATCGGCGCTTGAAGGAACTTACGCTGCCTACAGAAAGCTTCTCGATCAAGCAGCTTTATCATTACATTCAATTCCTGCAAGGCTCGAACCAGCCTTCTGCAGAATATGAAATGGCGCTGTGGCAAAAGCTTGGGCGCCCGATCCTGACGCTGGCGATGATCCTGTTCGCAGTCCCCTTTACGTTTGCACAACAGCGATCACCTGGACTTGGCGGTCGCCTTGCCCTGGGTGCCGTGATCGGTCTGCTGATCTATGTCGGCAACCAAATTATCGTCAACCTCGGTTTGTTGCTGGCCGCCAATACAATGCTGACCACATTGGCGCCGTCGATCGTCCTTCTCGGGATCGCGCTGGTACTCGTCTTCCGCTTCGATCGATCTCGATAACATGCCAGAAGTCACTGACCACCCACTGTCGCCTGAAACAGCGCTCGACAATCCCCTTGAGCGCCAAGCGCTGACCACTACGGATGACGTATCGGTTCCCCGGCGCATCGGTATAGTGCTCAACCCCTACAGCGGCTATGTTCGGCGCCATCTGAACGAACTGCGCCACCTTGCGGGGCTGGTACCTGATTCCGCTATGCTGGAAGCCTCAACGCCTGTCCAGATAACAGAGGTCATCCAGTCATTCTCGCTCCTGGCCGATGATCTGCTGGTTGTCATCGGCGGCGATGGCACCTTACAAGCTGCCCTCACCGCACTGATGAGACTTCAGCCCAATCAGGTGCCGCAGGTACTGGTGGTTGCTGCAGGTACCACCAACATGACTGCGACTGACTTTGGGACCCGCCTGAAGCCAGCCGCAGTACTTCGAGCGCTCAGCGACTGGCGTAAGGGTCAAGCATCGGCGCCGAAGTCATCTGCCCGAGCAGTGCTCCGGGTCTATGATTCACGTCTTCAGCAAGCCCAGTTCGGACTGTTCTTTGGCGCCGGTGCAATTATCAGCGGAGTCAGGTATTTCCATGCAACTGTACGTCCCAAAGGAGTGCGTGGAGCCCTTGGACCGTCATTGGCTTTTTTGCGCGTACTGCTGTCGCTGTTTCGTAACCGCCCTCACCGACTCCTGCCTGCCACCCAGGCCACGTTGCACTTACCGCAGCGCTCCGTGGATGCGCAATGGCTCGTCATCCTGGCCACGACCCTGGACAAATTATTGATGGGAAGCACGCCTTACTGGGGACGTGAAAAGGAGTCCATCCATTTCACCGCTCTGGCTCATCGCCCTGCGCGCTTTCTACGCTCACTGCCCTTTTTGTTGCGGGGCAAATCAAATGCAACGATGCGAACCAATCAGGGCTATTTCAGCCACAACCTGGCGCAAACGACAATTGAAGACCTGAGTGAGTATCTACTCGACGGAGAGATTTTCCCTGTAAGCGGGAAGCTTCGACTGGCTGCCACTGCGCCTGTCCGTTTCATTACCTTCTAGAGAGTGGACAGCCTATGAACACTATCCATCGCGATGCGTTGACATTGCCTCTGCTGCAAACCGTGGCATGCGAATGCGCCCTGCCCGTCGCTGCCGACCTTCACATACTGGTAGAAGTCTTACGCTCACGATTTGGCGATGCTCTAGAGGCGATGCTGTTTTATGGATCCTGCTTGCGCGATGGTGAGCTCAGTGAACGGTTGGTCGATCTTTACGTGGTGGTGGATGACTACGCAAGTCTACGCAGTGGCGGGGCCGCCAAGCTCCTGCATAAGTGGCTGCCGCCAATGGTTTTTCAGCTCAAAACTCAAACACCGGATGGACGAACCTTACGCGCGAAATGCGCGGTGATTTCGTTGGAAGATTTTGAAGCGGGGACGTCTGTCTGGTTTCAAAGTTATTTGTGGGGGCGTTTTTCCCAGCCATCCCGCCTGGTGTATTACCGCAACGAAACCATCAGGGATCGCGTGCATGTCGCCTTGTGCAACGCCGTTATTCGCATGATGTCCGAGACCGTCGCAGCACAGGAACGGGCATTCGACAGTTCGACTTTCTGGGAGCAGGCATTGTCGATGACCTATGGCACTGAGTTGCGGCCGGAGCGGGCCAACCGTCCCGCCGAAATCGTCATGCACAATGCCGACTACTATGCTCGCGTCACACAGGCGGCCGCCTATTCGATACCGGCCCTCTCACCGTGTGGCGACCCCAGCGGTACTTTCATAAACGACACCCGTCATTCGCAGCGGCGTACCAATCTTCTGCGCTGGAAAATCAGAAGACTTCAGGGTCGCACGTTGAATGTCTTACGCCTGATCAAATCATTTTTCACATTTGAAGATGGCGTCGGTTATGTCATCTGGAAGCTGGAAAGGCATTTGGGTGAGCCTATCCACGTGACCACGCGTTTGCGCCGTTATCCATTGATTTTCTGCTGGCCCTTGTTATGGCGACTGTTAAAGGACCGCAGACTGCGCTGAGCTCTTGAGCGAGATACCGATCGCCTTCGCCGCGGCCAAACAGGCTCAGGAAGAAGGCGAGCGGACTACCTGCGTCACCTTGTCGCACTGTTACAGAATATGAAAAAAACCTTCTCCAGTTCGTTAGCTAGCTATCGTTTTTTTCGATTGTTAGACTTCTCGTCACAGGACTCATCCACTGGATGCTGAGTCCCGCAGCCCTGTTAAGCCCTGATTGGACATAACCTGCGCTATTTATTGCATCGAGGTGCTACGGCGCCACTCTTCCAGCAGCCACACCCTCCGGATGAGTTGAGCCTGGCATGATTGACGGACGTTATGAGGCAGTAATGGAACCAGGAAGCTATCAATTGACCATGAGTGTGCTCATGACCCCGGATAAAGCCAACTTCTCGGGCAACGTACACGGTGGTGCTTTGCTGAAAATGCTGGATGAAGTGGCCTTCGCTTGCGCCAAGCGCTATGCCGGCAATTATGTGGTGACCCTATCCGTCGACCAGGTGATCTTCAAGGAGCCGATTCGCATTGGTGAGCTGGTGACCTTTATGGCCTCCGTGAACTATACCGGTCGTTCCTCGATGGAAATCGGCGTGAAAGTCATGACGGAAAACATTCATGAACGCAGCGTACGCCATACCAATAGCTGTTATTTCACGATGGTCGCTGTAGACCACAATCACCGCCCCGTAGCCGTGCGTTCTTTGGTACCGGATACCTGCACCGAACGACGCCGCTATGCACAAGCTCAGCAGCGCCGCCTGCACCGCCAGGAACTGCAAGCGCGCTACAACTCGATAAAAGTCGCCCGGGCGTAAACGGACTTGTGTCCACCTGAACCGAGCGTCCAGCCGATTGCTATCAATGCGATATTCCAAGGAACCCCCGCGCATGAAACTATCCTCGCTGAGTCGTTACTCATGCTTCGTCTTTTGCTTCGTTTTTACCCTGGTCGGTCTATGCTTGTTCGAGCGCATCGAGTGGCTTTGGCCCTTCACCCTGATCGCCGCGATACTGACGCTGATCGGCCTTAATGACCTGCGTCAGACCCAACACTCGGTGCGTCGCAACTACCCCGTGATCGGCAACCTTCGATACCTGATCGAGCATATCCGTCCAGAGATCCGCCAGTATCTGTTTGAAGGTGACGACGACGAGCTGCCCTTCTCCCGCACCCAACGCTCACTGGTCTATGCCCGCGCCAAGAATCAGAGCGCGGAGAAAGCCTTCGGCACGTTGAAGGATGTCTACAAGCCTGGCTTTGAATTCATCGTTCATTCGATGCAGCCCAGCGAAGTGCTCGACCCCAAGGCGTTCCGCATCATGGTCGGCGGCCCGCAGTGCCGTCAGCCTTACAGCGCCTCGATCTTTAACATCTCCGCGATGAGTTTCGGCGCCCTGAGCGCGAATGCCATCCGTGCGCTGAACAAAGGCGCAAAACTGGGCGGCTTTGCCCATGACACCGGCGAAGGCAGCATCAGCCCCTATCACCGTGAATATGCGGGCGACCTGATCTGGGAATTGGGCAGTGGCTATTTTGGCTGTCGCGACCAGGACGGTCGGTTCGATCCCGATCGTTTCTCAACGCTGGCCTGCAATCCTCAGGTGCGGATGATCGAGATCAAACTCAGCCAGGGTGCCAAGCCCGGGCACGGCGGTATTCTGCCCAAGCATAAGGTCACCGCTGAAATCGCCGCAACCCGGGGCGTGAGCATGGATCGCGATTGTGTGTCACCGGCTCCTCACAGCACTTTTTTCACACCGATCGAACTGCTGCAGTTCGTTCATAAGCTACGTGAGCTGTCCAACGGCAAACCGGTCGGCTTCAAGTTGTGCATCGGCCAGCCCTGGGAGTTCATGGGGATCGCCAAGGCGATGTTGAAGACCGGCATCCTGCCCGACTTCATCGTTGTCGACGGCGCCGAGGGCGGCACCGGCGCCGCACCGAGGGAATTCAGCGACAATATCGGCATGCCGCTGCGCGAAGGGTTGTTATTCGTGCACAACACGCTGGTCGGCCTGAACCTTCGAGGCAACATCCGGTTGGGTGCCAGCGGCAAGATAGTCAGTGCTTTCGACATCGCCAGTGTGCTGGCGATCGGTGCTGACTGGGTCAACTCGGCGCGCGGCTTTATGTTTGCCATCGGCTGCATCCAGTCCCAAAGCTGCCACACCAACCAATGTCCGACCGGAGTCGCCACTCAGGATCCTTTGCGCCAGGGCGCATTGGTGGTCGAGGACAAAGCCACTCGGGTCTACAACTTCCACCGCAATACCCTGCTGACACTGGCCGAAATGCTCGCCTCGGCGGGTATCGAACATCCCTCGCAATTAACCCCCGAGCACTTGGTGCGACGCATCAGCGACACGCAGATCCGTTTATTTTCCCAGACACACACCTTCCTCCAACCCGGTGAACTGCTCGATGACCGCTGCACCAGCGAATTCTATTTGCGCATGTGGCACAGCGCCCGGGCAGATAAATTCGAACGCAACGGCTCAGGCGCTGAGACCATTGCCAGAACCGCCGTCAAGGCTCGCGATGCGGCTATTGCGTGAAAAGGATCGTCATGACAGTAACTCTGCACAACTCACTTCTCCTGGCCATTGCTCTCATAGCTACGGCCTCACTCTCAGCTTGCTCCACTCAGCTGACCCACGAAGGAGGGAATGTAAACTTGGTGACTGCGTCATCAGCGGATCGCTGCGAACTACTCAAAATGTTTACCGTACAGGGCTCGGACCCAAACGAAACATTACGTATGGCTTTTAATGAGGCCGCAAAATCAGGGGCCGACAGCATGGCAGTAGCGGGCGGGAGAGAGACCGCTATCGGCACCGAGATAAACGGCGCTGCTCTGAACTGTCCGCATTAAGGACGGCCCACGAGATCGCGCTGCTCAAGCGCTTCAAGTTAACCAGCCGTGGTGCTCATCGTGTTGTGTCGACCGGGTAGCCGTCACTCCTTCTTCTCTTCATGGTCCTGGATGTCCCCCGCGTCCTTCGGCACTGCGGGCTGCTGGTCTTTGGGCGTGAGTACTGATGCGGTATCGGTCGCCGTGGAGAAGGTGAGGAATGCGAGGTGGGTCTCGTATCGCTCGAGCACGTCGTCAATGATCTGCTGCTTGGTGAGGCCCATCAGGTCATAGCCGCCAGAACCGGTCTGCGTGAACACCTCAAGCCGGTAGTAGACGTCGGTCTCACGCGACATCCGGCCACTGAACATTGGCACCGGTGCTTCAACGATGGCGACGTGGTAGTGGAAGTCGCGGAACGCATTCATCGACACCCGCAGCAGTGGCTCCTCGATGCCGCTCGTGTTGGTCATGGCGTCCCGCTCGACGTCGTAACCCTGGCTGCGGAACTCGGCGGCGACCTCGTCGAGCGCTGGCCGCACAGTCCGATCAAGAAACTGGGTGACTTGGCGCAGCGACGGGTATGCCCGCAACTGTTCAAGCCGCTGCTTCCACGACCGCTCTGGAACGTGGCCACCGATCGGGGCCATGGACGGTCTTCGCAGCACCCGCCCCTCACGCTCGGCCCGTTCCATTTGCAGCACCTTGTAGAAGGAACCCATCACCAGGTAGGCGATGATCGTCACCGGTAACGCGAAAATGAGCGTCGCGTACTCCATCGTCGTCACCCCCCCTGCGAACAGCATCGCCACGGTCAGCACCGCAGTGAGTACGGCCCAGAACATGCGCAGCCAACTCGGCCCGTCGTGCGACGGGTCCGGAATCGTGGACGAGAAGTTCGACATCACCATGGCGCCCGAGTTTGCGCTCGTGAGGTAGAACAGCAACCCCGAGAGCGTCGCCAGCCAGATAAGGAACGTCGCGCCCGGGAACATCTCCAGCAGTGCGTACCAACCTCGCTCCGGGCTCTTCACCGCGAGTTCGGCAAACGCCGTGTTGCCCTGTAGCACCTGAAACAGGGCGGAATTGCCGAACAGCGAGACGATGATGAAGTCGCACAACACCGGTGCGGTGATGGCTGCAATCACGAACTCGCGCAGCGTGCGCCCGCGCGAAATACGGGCGAGAAAGACCCCAACGAAGGGCCCCCACGCGAGCCAGAACGCCCAGAAGAACAGGGTCCAGCCGGCCATCCATTCGGTGCCCCCGGGCTCGTAGGCGAAGGTCTGCAGCGTGCGTGCGGGGAACGTGACAATGAACTGGCCGATGTTTTCGACCAGGGCATTCAAGAGAAACGCCGTTTGTCCGGTGACGAGGATGTAGACCATCATCGCCACGGCGCTCCAGAGGTTCAGCTCGGCGATCCAGCGGATGCCACGGTCGACGCCAGACGTGGTGGCCGCGATGGTCAGGATCACCGCGCCGATGACCAGTGCGATCTGCAGCGTGAGGCCCTGCTCCAGGCCGAAAATCAGCGAGAATCCGACGCTCAGCAGTACGACGCCGATGCCCATTGACGTGGCGACGCCGAACACGGTGCCGACCAGCGCGATGATGCTGATGCCATCGCCCAAGGGGCCGCGCACGCGCTTGCCGAGCAGCGGGTAGAGCGCCGCACGGATCGACAGGGGCATGCCCCACCGATAGGCGAAGTACCCCATCGCCATGCCGAGTAGTGCATACATCGCCCAGCCAGCGATGCCGTAGTGGAACATTGTCCAGATAACCGCATCCTGCCTCGCAGCGGAGGTGCCGCCCTCGCCGGAGGGCGGATACAAATACTGCACGACAGGGCCGGTGACCGAATAGAAGAGCATGTCGATCCCGACACCTGCGGCGAACAGCATCGCGACCCAGGTCACGAGCTTGTACTGCGGCCGCGAGTGGTCGGGACCGATTCGCACGTCGCCTTCCTTGGAAAACGCAACCCAAAGGACGAAACCGATCACCAGCGTCATCGTGAGCACGTAGTACCAGCCGAGGTTTGTCGCGATCCAGTCGACGGCCATCTTCATTGTCGTGCGCGCGTCATCGGGTATGAGGATGGCCCAGATCGAGAAGGCGAGGATCACCACCGACGAGATCACCAGAACGCTCCAGTTGATGTGGGCCTCGCGGTGCTCAATCAGCTCCTGGGGCCCCTTGCTGAGGTCGCTGCGCGACACCGGCGCTTCGTCGTCGGCCGCACGCTCATGCCGGCGCTCCGTGCCGCCGAATCGGCTGCGCTCAAGCGGCGGAGGCGCGTTCGGCGCTTGCATACGCGGCTGAGCGGCTTCGCCGCGTTCGTTGTCGGATGGCTCGATCGGCATGGGCTTACTCCTGCCTCGGCGTACGCCACCCCTCGGGGGTGATAACGCAGTGATGAGCTTGGCGACCACCTGCCTGCATGAACATCAGGCCTTCGAAATGGCGGGAGGCAATTATGAACAGATGAAGAGAAACTCCAAGGAACTATAGAAGAACACTGAAAAAATTGCGTACGAGATCACACCTCTTCCGGCTGTCGAGTTGCGGCCAGCGTCGGATGCGCACTGCGTTCATGCACAGGCGCAGTCGCCGTGCGATCGATCAGCAAACTCAACAGTTCCGGCCGGCTATAGTGACCACGCGAATCCATCATGCGTTTGCGCTTATCGATCAGCCCCATATCGAGGTCGACAATCACCTCACCTTCACCTTCGGTCAACGACCCCAGCACCACCCCATCCGGGCTGACAATCGCGCTGAAGCAGCCACCGGAAATCGGACCGAGGGGGCAACCGGTGTCGGCCATGATCTGCGCCTGTTGCTCAGGGTTCAGCCAGGCCGTGGAATTGACCACGAAACACGCCGATTCCAGCGCATGCTGACGAATGCTGACTTCCATTTGCGAGGTGAACAGCGGACCTGCAAACGACCCCGGATACATCGAGGCATGGATCTGTTCGCCATCGGCCATCAAGGCATAACGGGCCAGCGGGTTGTAATGTTCCCAGCAGGCCAGTTGGCCGATGCGCCCGACCGCGCTGTCGGTGGCGCGCAGGCCGGAACCGTCGCCCATGCCCCAGATCATGCGTTCGTGATACGTCGGGGAAATCTTGCGCCGATGCTGGATCAGGCTACCGTCGGCATCGAACAGCAACTGTGCGTTGTACAGGGTGCCGCCGTCACGTTCGTTGACACCGATGGACACCACCATACCGGCCTCTCTGGCGGCGGCACCGATAGCCTCGGTGACAGCCGAAGGGACAGTGACGGCCTGATCCAGCAGTTTGAGGTGCTCGGCGCCCATTTGAAACGGCGACTGCACGAACGAGAAGTACGGGTAGTAAGGCACGATGGTTTCCGGAAACACGGCGAACTGCACGCCCTGCTCACCGAGTTCGAGAATCTTGTGCACCACTTTGTCGACAGTGCCTTCACGGCTGTAAAGAACGGGGCTGATTTGTACGGCGGCGGCTTTTACGAGGGTCATGGCGGTGATCTCATTGAGTGAGTGGGCTTCAATGAGGTAAAAATTACGCCAATAATATTAAGGCGTAAATGTCATATACACCGCCTTTCAGGACATCGCAGACCTGCAGAAGCCCGGCTTGCCGGCGATGGTGATGGTGATGGTGA
>DQGF01000100.1:0-20736 GCA_003525045.1 Pseudomonas sp.
TGGGTGGTCAGCGGCTGCGACCAAGTGATGAATGTCGGAAATGAAAAAAGGGTAGCCGAGGCTACCCTTTTTAATCAATCGCGCATTAAGCGGCGGCCTGTTAGTGGCCGAACTTCTTGCGGATCTGCTGGACGGTGCGCAGCTGAGCTGCAGCCTCGGCCAGACGTGCGGCAGCAGAACCGTAATCGAATTCCGCGCCCCGCTCATGCAAGGCCTTCTCGGCAGCCTTAACGGCTTCCTGAGCGGAGGCTTCGTCCAGGTCGGCAGCACGTTGCACGGTGTCGGCAAGAACCTTGACCATGTTCGGCTGAACCTCGAGGAAACCACCAGAGATGTAATACACCTCTTCTTCCCCGCCCTGCTTGACCAGGCGGATAGGGCCAGGCTTGAGATTAGTGATCAGCGGCGCGTGGCCCAGGGCGATACCAAGATCACCCAGTGCACCGTGCGCAATCACCATCTCGACCAGGCCGGAGAAGATTTCCCCTTCCGCGCTGACGATATCGCAATGGACTGTCATAGCCATCTGATTGCCTCAACCTAAATTAGCGCCCGTTGCCGGGCACCGGGATTACAGTTTCTTGGCTTTCTCGATCGCTTCTTCGATGCCGCCGACCATGTAGAACGCTTGTTCTGGCAGGTGGTCGTAGTCACCGTTGAGGATGCCTTTGAAGCCAGCAATGGTGTCTTTCAGGGAAACGTATTTACCCGAAGCACCAGTGAAGACTTCAGCCACGAAGAACGGCTGCGACAAGAAGCGCTGGATCTTACGAGCACGGTTTACCAACTGCTTGTCGGTTTCCGACAGCTCGTCCATACCCAGGATCGCAATGATGTCCTTCAGTTCTTTGTAACGCTGCAGAACATACTGTACACCGCGAGCGGTGTCGTAGTGGTCCTGGCCGATCACGTTCGGGTCCAGCTGGCGCGAAGTCGAGTCGAGTGGATCGACCGCCGGGTAGATACCCAGGGAGGCGATGTCACGGGACAGAACGACGGTGGCGTCCAAGTGGGCGAAGGTGGTCGCTGGTGACGGGTCAGTCAAGTCATCCGCCGGTACGTATACCGCCTGGATCGAGGTGATCGAACCGTTTTTGGTCGAAGTGATACGCTCTTGCAGAGTACCCATCTCTTCGGCCAGAGTCGGCTGGTAACCTACTGCGGAAGGCATACGGCCCAGCAGTGCGGATACTTCAGTACCGGCCAGGGTGTAACGATAGATGTTGTCGACGAACAGCAGAACGTCGTTACCTTCGTCTCGGAACTTCTCGGCCATGGTCAGGCCGGTCAATGCTACGCGCAGACGGTTACCCGGCGGCTCGTTCATCTGACCGTAAACCAGTGCCACTTTGTCCAGAACGTTGGAATCCTTCATCTCGTGGTAGAAGTCGTTACCCTCACGAGTACGCTCACCCACACCGGCGAACACGGAATAACCGCTGTGCTCGATGGCGATGTTACGGATCAGTTCCATCATGTTTACGGTTTTGCCTACACCGGCACCACCGAACAGACCGACTTTACCGCCCTTGGCGAACGGGCAAACCAGGTCGATAACCTTGATGCCGGTTTCCAGCAGGTCGTTGCCGCCCGCTTGTTCAGCGAAGGTTGGCGCAGGACGGTGAATGCCCCAGCGCTCTTCGGTGTCGATCGGGCCAGCTTCGTCGATCGGGTTGCCCAGAACGTCCATGATCCGGCCCAGCGTCGCTTTACCGACCGGTACAGAGATGGCAGCGCCGGAGTCGGTGACTTCCAGACCGCGCTTCAAGCCTTCGGTGGAACCCATCGCAATGGTACGAACCACGCCGTCGCCCAGCTGCTGCTGAACTTCCAGAGTGGTTTCGGCCGCGCTTTGTACTTTCAGCGCGTTGTAGATGCTCGGTACGCTGTCGCGTGGAAATTCCACGTCGATAACGGCGCCGATGATTTGAACGATACGTCCGCTACTCATAGCTGGATCCTCTGAATATTTGAACCGTTAAACCGCGGCAGCGCCGCCGACGATTTCCGAGATCTCTTGGGTGATCGCAGCCTGACGCGCCTTGTTGTAGACCAGCTGCAAATCGCTGATCAAATCACCGGCGTTGTCGGTAGCGTTCTTCATCGCGATCATCCGCGCAGCTTGTTCAGCCGCGTTGTTCTCGACCACCGCCTGGTAGACCTGCGACTCAACGTAACGGACCATCAAGCCGTCAAGCAGCTCTTTGGCGTCCGGTTCGTACAGATAATCCCAGTGGTGCTTGAGTTCCTGATCCGGGGTTGCCACCAGTGGAATCAACTGCTCCACGGTAGGCTGTTGCGTCATGGTGTTGATGAACTTGTTGGACACCACGGACAGGCGGTCAATACGGCCATCCAGGTAGGCATCCAGCATCACCTTGACGCTGCCGATCAGGTCATTGATCGACGGCTCTTCACCCAGGTGGCTGATAGCTGCAACGACGTTACCGCCGAAGTTGCGGAAGAAAGCCGCACCCTTGCTACCCACCACACACAGATCGATCTCGACGCCGTTTTCGCGGTTTACCGCCATGTCCTTGACCAGGGCCTTGAACAGGTTGGTGTTCAAGCCACCACACAGACCACGGTCACTGCTCACCACGACATAACCGACGCGCTTTACTTCACGGTCGAGCATGAACGGGTGGCGATATTCCGGGTTGGCGTTGGCCAAATGACCAATAACCTGGCGGATGCGCTCCGCGTAAGGACGGCTAGCAGCCATGCGCATTTGTGCCTTGCGCATTTTACTGACCGCCACTTTTTCCATGGCGCTGGTAATCTTTTGCGTGCTTTTGATGCTCGCAATCTTACTGCGAATCTCTTTTGCGCCTGCCATGTAACACCTATCAGGTTAGCAAGCGGGAGCCTTGCGACTCCCGCTGCGGCTTACCAGGTTTGGGTGGCCTTGAACTTCTCGATACCGGCTTTCATGCCAGCGTCGATTTCGTCATTGAAGTCACCCTTCACGTTGATCTTCGCCATCAAATCGGCGTGATCGCGGTTGAAGAAAGCAATCAGCGCTTGTTCGAAGCTGCCGATCTTGGTGATTTCAACGTCAGTCAGGAACCCACGCTCAGCGGCATACAGCGACAGCGCCATGTCAGCGATCGACATTGGTGCGTATTGCTTCTGCTTCATCAGCTCGGTAACGCGCTGACCATGCTCAAGTTGCTTACGGGTCGCTTCGTCCAGGTCAGAAGCGAACTGGGCGAATGCCGCCAGTTCACGGTACTGAGCCAGAGCGGTACGGATACCACCGGAGAGCTTCTTGATGATCTTGGTCTGAGCGGCACCACCCACACGGGATACCGAAACACCGGCGTTCACTGCAGGACGGATCCCGGAGTTGAACATGGCCGATTCCAGGAAGATCTGACCGTCGGTGATGGAAATCACGTTGGTCGGAACGAACGCGGAAACGTCGCCAGCCTGGGTTTCGATGATCGGCAGTGCGGTCAGGGAACCGGTTTTGCCGGTCACTGCGCCGTTGGTGAACTTCTCTACGTACTCTTCCGAAACGCGGGATGCGCGCTCCAGCAGACGGGAGTGGAGATAGAACACGTCGCCTGGGTAAGCTTCACGGCCTGGTGGACGGCGCAGCAGCAGGGAAATCTGGCGATATGCCACTGCTTGCTTGGACAGATCGTCATAAACGATCAGTGCGTCTTCACCGCGGTCGCGGAAGAATTCACCCATGGTGCAACCGGAGTACGGTGCCAGGAATTGCAGTGCTGCAGATTCCGAAGCGCTCGCTGCCACGACGATGGTGTTAGCCAGCGCGCCGTTTTCTTCCAGCTTGCGAACCACGTTGGCGATGGTCGATTGTTTCTGACCGATCGCTACGTAGACGCAGAAAATGCCGCTGTTTTTCTGGTTGATGATCGCGTCGATCGCCAGAGCGGTTTTACCGATCTGACGGTCACCGATGATCAGCTCACGCTGGCCACGGCCGACAGGGATCATGGCATCGACAGCCTTGTAGCCAGTCTGTACAGGCTGGTCTACCGACTTACGCCAGATCACGCCTGGAGCAACTTTCTCGACCGCATCGGTCTCGGTGTTGTTCAGCGGACCTTTGCCGTCAACTGGGTTACCCAGTGCGTCGACTACGCGACCCAGCAGTTCCTTACCAACCGGAACTTCGAGGATGCGGCCGGTGCACTTGGCGCTCATGCCTTCAGCCAGAGACTGGTAGGAGCCCAATACAACGGCACCTACGGAGTCTTGCTCCAGGTTGAGAGCCATACCGAAGACGCCGCCCGGAAACTCGATCATCTCGCCGTACATGACGTCGGCCAGACCGTGAATCCGCACGATACCGTCAGATACGCTGACGACAGTGCCTTCGTTACGGGCTTGGGAGGTCACATCGAGCTTGTCGATGCGGCCCTTGATAATTTCACTTATTTCGGAAGGATTGAGTTGCTGCATTGCTCTGCTGCCCCTTCAAACTCAAGATTTCAATGCTTCGGCAAGGTTCGCGAGTTTGCCGCGAACCGAGCCATCGATTACCAGGTCGCCGGCGCGGATGACAATGCCCCCAATAAGGGATTTGTCTTCCTCGACTTGCAGGCGCACTTCCCGGTTGAGTCGTGCACTGAGAACCTTGGCGAGTTTGTCTTGCTGTTCTTGGTTCAATGCAAAAGCACTGGTGACTTCAACATCTACCGACTTCTCTTGTTCGGCCTTGTACAGGTCGAACAGAGCGGCGATCTCCGGCAACAGCGGGAGACGGTCGTTTTCGGCAACGATGTGAATGAAGTTCTGTGCCTTCACATCAAACTTGTCGCCGCACACGTCAATAAACGTGGCGGCCTTGTCTGCGCTCGTCAGTCGCGGGGCCTTGAGCACGCGCTGCATGGTGTCGTCTTGCGACACTGCTGCAGCCAGGCCGAGCATGGCTGACCAAGAGGCCAGTTGCTGGTGGGCCTGGGCGTGCTCGAAGGCTGCCTTAGCGTAAGGTCGGGCCAACGTGGTCAATTCTGCCATGATCGCCCTCGCTTAAATTTCAGCAGCCAGTTTGTTTACCAGCTCCGCGTGCGCGTTTTGATCGATTGTGGCACCCAGGATCTTCTCGGCGCCGCCAACGGCCAGAGCACCCAATTGGGCACGCAGCGCGTCTTTGACACTGTTCAGTTCCTGTTCGATCTCGGCCTGAGCCTGAACCTTCACGCGCTCAGCGTCGATACGGGCTTTTTCAACAGCCTCTTCGACGATCTGATTACCGCGTTTCTTGGCTTGCTCAATGATTTCGGCTGCCTGAGCTTTAGCTTCGCGCAGTTGTTGACCCGCTTTATCTTGGGCCAACTCCAGGTCGCGAGCTGCTCGGGCGGCAGCGTCCAGTCCATCCGCGATCTTCTTCTGACGTTCGTGCAAAGCCGCGATGACCGGAGGCCACACGAACTTCATGCAAAACAGTACAAAAATGAAGAACGCAACGGACTGGCCAATCAGGGTTGCATTAATGTTCACGCCAACACCTCGCTCGTTCGTTGCACATCACACCAATTACTCGAAGGTGAGTAATTAGCCAGCGAGTTGACCAACGAATGGGTTCGCGAAGGTGAAGAACAGAGCGATACCAACACCGATCATGGTTACGGCGTCGAGCAGACCGGCAACGATGAACATTTTGACTTGCAGCATTGGAACCATCTCTGGCTGACGCGCTGCGCCTTCCAGGAACTTGCCACCCAACAGGCCGAAACCAATTGCGGTACCCAGTGCGCCCAGGCCGATCAACAGTGCAACAGCGATAGCGGTTAGACCAACTACAGTTTCCATCTTTCCTCCCGACTTTTACGTCGTATGGTTTAGGTTTTTTAGATTTTAAAGCGGTAAAACAAATCGTTTCATAGCCCTGTTCGGGCACCCACCCGTTTGACCGAGTGGGACATCAGACCAGTCGAAACTGGTCTTAATGGTTCTCTTCGTGCGCCATCGACAGGTAAACGATGGACAGCATCATGAAGATAAACGCCTGCAGGGTGATGATCAGGATGTGGAACACAGCCCACGCCCACTGCAGAACTACGCCCAGGCCGCTAAGCCAGAGCAGACCGCTGCCGAACATCACAGCAATCAGAATGAAGACCAGCTCGCCGGCGTACATGTTGCCGAACAGACGCAGTGCCAGGGAGATTGGCTTGGCAACCAGCGTCACGAACTCCAGCAGGAAGTTCACCGGAATCAGCAGAGCTTGAACGAAGATGTTCTTGCTGCCGAACGGATGCAGGGTCAGTTCGCCGATGAAGCCGCCGATGCCCTTGACCTTGATGCTGTAGAAAATGATCAACGCGAATACCGACAGGGACATACCCAGGGTCGCATTCGGGTCAGTGGTAGAAACAGCACGGAAGACCAGGTGCGGGTCGCCAGTAATGAAGGCAGCCAGCTTCGGAATCCAGTCAACCGGTACCAGGTCGACGGCGTTCATCAGGAACACCCAGACAAAAATCGTCAGAGCCAATGGCGCGATCAATGGATTACGGCCGTGAAAGGTATCTTTCACGCTGCTGTCGACGAACTCGATCAGAACCTCGACGAAGTTCTGCAGGCCGCCAGGCTGACCGGAAGTCGCCCTCTTCGCCGCCATGCGGAAAAGAAAAACGAAGATCAGACCCAACGCGACCGACCAGCCGAGGGTATCGACGTGGAAAGCCCAGAAGCCCATTTCCTTGGCCTCTGCTGCGGTGTGGGCAAAGCCCCAGCCGCCGTTAGGTAGCTGCCCGAAGGTCAGGTTCTGCAAGTGGTGCTGGATATAGCCCGAAGCGGTTGTCTCTGCCATGGTTGCCTCAAACGCCCTAAGGTCTCGAAAGTCTTGTTCTCATCAGCAGGGGCGCGAACCAGCTGACCAGTTGGGTCAACACGAAGACGCCGAATACAGCTAGCGGCGCCAATGGCTTCACACCTGCAAACGTCAATGCGAAGAGCACTGCCGTCAAAATCAGTTTGCCCGCCTCGCCGGCATAAAAAGACCGGACGATGGCTTGAGCTGCTCGGGCGCCGGAAAACCGAAATGCCCTGTGAGCGAAATAAACATTGGGCAGCAAAGCTATCAGGCCTCCGCAAAGTCCTGAGTATCCGGCAACGACTCCGTGCCATTGCCAGAGCGCCAAAGCGGCGATCAGCAAAACGACAAATTGAGCCATTAACACCGGAAAAACTGCCAGGCGATGGAACGGCAAGCGGTTTGGCGTGCGGCTTTCCATCACAATTACTCCCCAATGGTCGGCTGCCAGAATTCATTAACTTGGCATAATTTGTGCCGACAAAATGCGCGCAGAGTATAGGGGCGGTTCTGCCCCTATTCAACTGTCAGGTAGTGATTTCCGACTGCACGCTACATGTGGAAATGTTTCAGCGAATGTGTGCGAGTACACCTTGAAGCTCATCGAGGGAGTTATAACCGATCACCAACTGCCCCTTCCCCTTCTTTCCGTGTCGGATCTGCACCGCAGAGCCCAGGCGCTCGGCCAGGCGCTGCTCGAGTCGGGCGATATCCGGGTCCTGTTTTGCCGGTTCCACAGGCTCCGGTTTGCCACTCAACCACTGGCGAACCAGTGCTTCAGTCTGGCGCACAGTCAGCCCTCGTGCGACAACGTGTCGCGCCCCTTCAACCTGTTGATTCTCCGGTAAACCGAGCAAAGCACGGGCATGACCCATTTCCAGGTCGCCGTGGGACAACATGGTTTTGATGACTTCCGGCAATGCGATCAAGCGTAGCAGGTTGGCCACGGTAACCCGGGATTTCCCCACTGCTTCGGCCACTTGCTGCTGCGTCAGCTGGAATTCCTGCTGCAAACGTTGCAAGGCCACCGCTTCTTCGATCGGATTGAGGTCTTCGCGCTGAATGTTCTCGATCAGCGCCATGGCGATCGCGGTTTCATCCGGCACATCGCGGACCATCGCCGGGATGGTTTCCTGGCCTGCTTGCTGACTGGCGCGCCAGCGGCGTTCACCGGCGATGATTTCGAAGCGACCGCTGCCAATCGGACGCACCACGATCGGCTGCATCACGCCCTGGGCCTTGATCGACTGCGCCAGCTCTTCCAGCGCCTGAGGATCCATGTCCCGCCGGGGCTGGTACTTGCCACGCTGGATCAGGTCCAGGGGCAGGTGCTGCAGCTCTCGTTGATCGGCCTGCACCGCTTGTTCTTCCAGTGAGCTGACAGTCGGCCCACTCAGCAGTGCATCCAGTCCACGTCCGAGACCTCGTTTCTTGACGGCCATGGGGATTCCTTAAGTTGCCTGAGCGGCGGCGGTGCGTGAGTTTTTGCGTTGACGGCGAACCATCTCGCCCGCCAATGCCAGATAGGCAATCGCGCCACGCGAAGTTTTGTCGTACACCAGCGCCGGCATGCCATAGCTTGGCGCTTCGGCCAGGCGGATGTTGCGCGGAATGACCGTGTCGTAGAGCTGATCGCCGAAGTGTTCCTTGAGCTGCGCCGAGACATCATTCATCAGGCTCAGGCGCGGGTCGTACATGGTCCGCAACAGGCCTTCGACTTTCAGGTTCGGGTTGAGCAGCTCAGCGATTCGCTTGATGTTATCCACAAGGTCGCTCAAGCCTTCGAGTGCGAAGTACTCGCACTGCATGGGGATAATCACCCCATCGGCAGCGACCAGTGCGTTAAGCGTGAGCATCGATAGCGATGGCGGGCAGTCGATGAGGATGTAATCGTAGTTTTCACGGATCGGCGCCAACGCACTGCGCAGGCGACTCTCTTTCATCTGCATTTCCAGCAGAACCACTTCCGCGGCGGTCAGGTCGCGGTTGGCCGGCAATAGCTGGTAACCACCGTGCTCGGAGTAGTGCATGGCCTGAGCCAGATCACATTCGCCGATCAACAGGTCGTAGACCGAGTTTTCCAGGCCGTGTTTATCCACACCGCTACCCATGGTGGCGTTGCCCTGTGGATCGAGATCGATCAACAGCACCCGTCGCTTGGTAGCGACCAGGGAAGCTGCGAGGTTGATACAGGTGGTGGTTTTGCCCACACCACCCTTTTGGTTCGCTACCGCGAATACCTTAGCCATTCTTGCTTGTGTTCCCAATCATGCCGTGCGGCGCAGTATCAGCAGATGGCGTTGGCCTTGGCAACCAGGTACGGCCAGGGCGTGTTCGCTATCGAGGTGGAAGTCTGTCGGCAATGCTACCAGCTCATCGGCCGGATGAACGCCCTTCATTGCCAGCCAACGTGTATCGGTGTCGCCGAGATGGCGAGTCCAGTTGCTGAAATTCTCCATGCTGCTGAACGCCCGGGAAATGATCCCGTTGAATGGCTGATCAGGCTGGAAAGCTTCGACGCGACTGTGGATAACTTGCAGATTATCCAGTTTGAGTTCGAGTTTGACCTGTGTCAGGAAGCGGGTTTTTTTGCCGTTGCTGTCCAGGCAGGTCACTTGGGACTCCGGAAACAGGATCGCCAACGGAATACCCGGCATGCCGCCGCCGCTGCCAACATCAAGCCAGCGACCGTTTTCCACAAACGACATCACGCTCAAACTATCGAGCAAGTGACGGGAAACCATTTCATCGGGATCACGTACAGCGGTCAGGTTGTAAGCCTTGTTCCATTTTATCAACAGGGCCAGATAACCCAGCAGCTGCGCGTGCTGGGTTTCTGTCAGCGTGACACCGAGCTGGCGAGCACCTGTGGATAACTCTTCTGCATGTTGCGAGGTGACCAACGAACTCAAGCGCTTTGCTCCAACTGACGGCCCGCGCCGCGTTTTTTCAAATGAATCATCAACAGCGAAATCGCTGCCGGGGTAACGCCCGGGATACGTGACGCCTGGCCCAGGGTCTCTGGACGGGTCGCACCGAGCTTGCTCTGGATCTCTTTGGAGAGACCGGAAATATTCGTGTAATCGATATCCACAGGCAGTTTCGTGTCTTCACTGGCCCGCAGACGTACGATTTCATCCTGCTGACGATCAATGTAACCGGCGTATTTGGTCTTGATTTCGACCTGCTCGGCCACTTGTGGATCTTCTGCGCCGCCACCGGTAACGGCGATCAGGCCAGCGTAGTCGATTTCCGGACGGCTCAGCAGGTTGAGCAAGTTGTATTCGTGGGTCAGTGGCGTACCAAACTTTTCAGAAATCGCATCGCCTTGCGCGGTGCCAGGGCGAACCCAGGTACTTTTCAGGCGTTGCTCTTCCAGCGTAATGCTTTCGCGTTTGGTGCAGAACGCAGCCCAACGCGCGTCGTCCACCAAACCTAGTTCCCGACCTTTTTCGGTCAAGCGCAGGTCGGCGTTGTCTTCACGCAGGATCAGGCGGTATTCGGCGCGGGACGTGAACATCCGATACGGTTCCTGGGTCCCCAGGGTAATCAGGTCGTCAACCAACACTCCGATGTACGCCTCGTCGCGGCGTGGGCACCAGGCATCTTTGCCTTGGGCACGCAATG
The DNA here is from genome assembly GCA_003525045.1 of Pseudomonas sp. Classification (GTDB taxonomy): domain Bacteria; phylum Pseudomonadota; class Gammaproteobacteria; order Pseudomonadales; family Pseudomonadaceae; genus Aquipseudomonas. The sequence goes on from DQGF01000100.1 coordinate 10,421, forward strand.
CGGCGTTGGCTCCGGCCAGCAAACCCTGGGCGCCGGCTTCTTCGTAACCGGTGGTGCCATTGATTTGCCCGGCGAAGAACAGACCGCCGATGACTTTGGTTTCCAGGCTGTACTTCAGGTCACGCGGATCGAAGTAGTCGTACTCGATGGCGTAGCCCGGACGCACGATGTGTGCGTTTTCCATGCCGCGAATCGATTGCACAATCTGCAACTGCACGTCGAACGGCAAGGATGTGGATATCCCGTTCGGGTACAGCTCGTTGGTCGTCAGCCCTTCCGGTTCGATGAAAACCTGATGGCTTTCCTTGTCGGCAAAGCGATGGATCTTGTCTTCGATCGATGGGCAGTAACGCGGGCCGATACCTTCGATCAACCCTGCATCGGAATACATTGGCGAACGGTCGAGGTTGGCGGCGATGATCTCGTGAGTGCGGGCGTTGGTGTGGGTAATCCAGCAGCTGACCTGTTTCGGATGCTGCTCTTTGGAGCCCATGAACGACATCACCGGAATCGGTGTATCGCCTGCTTGCTCGGTCATTACCGAGAAATCCACAGAACGACCATCGATTCGCGGCGGCGTACCGGTTTTCAGGCGACCGACACGCAGCGGCATTTCACGCAAACGATGAGCCAGGGCGATCGACGGCGGATCACCGGCACGGCCTCCGGAAAAATTCTGCATGCCGATGTGGATAAGTCCACCGAGGAAGGTGCCAGTGGTCAACACAACGGAATCTGCAAAGAAACGCAGACCCATTTGGGTGACAACACCACGCACTTGTTCCTGTTCGACGATCAGGTCGTCGGCAGCCTGTTGAAATATCCACAGGTTCGGCTGGTTTTCGAGAATTTCGCGGACAGCGGCCTTGTACAAAACCCGGTCTGCCTGAGCGCGTGTTGCACGCACGGCCGGGCCTTTGCGGCTGTTCAAAACGCGAAATTGAATACCACCCTTATCGGTAGCCATGGCCATCGCGCCGCCCAGGGCGTCGATTTCCTTGACCAGATGGCTCTTGCCGATCCCGCCAATGGCAGGGTTGCAGCTCATGGCACCGAGGGTTTCCACGTTATGCGTCAGCAACAGGGTTTTTGCCCCCATACGTGCAGACGCCAGTGCTGCCTCGGTACCGGCATGACCGCCGCCGATGACGATCACTTCAAAACGGGAAGGGAAATCCACCACGCACCTCGTGCCTGCTTCAGTCAGGGCATCAGAAAATAGTTTGAGCACAGGTTTTTGGACCTGGGCGGCAAGTATAGGGACTTCGCCCTTCCTAAAGAACCCTTTGCACAAAAATTAACCAGCTGTGGAAAAGTCGGAGTTATAGAAATTAAAAAGAAAGAAATTTATTAAATCTTTGTTTTTATGTTTATTTCTACTGAGGCGCATTTCTGTGGATAGATTCCTGTAGCCCTTTATATTCAATATGTACAGAGCATCAAAACCCTGTGGTCATGTGCCAAGGAGGCCCTTGGATAACCAGTTTAAGCCTGTGGATTAAAGGGGTGGTTATCCACAGGCGTGGTTATCTTCAGTTTTCAGGCCCTGTTATCAACTGGCCTCAATGGCAGTTATTCACAGGGCTTAATCCACAAAAAAATGGGAATCAGGCAAATCCCGGGTACGGGGAAGCCGCTCGAGCAGAAGAAAATTTGCTGAGCAATGAAGGAGATGCCAGGGAAAGGAGAAAACAGACAGGCGCGAATGGCCTGTCTGTGGATAACGGATGGACTATTTACCGATACAGAAACTGGAAAAGATTCGTCCAAGCAGGTCATCGGAGCTGAAAGCACCGGTGATTTCACCCAAAGAGTGCTGAGCCTGCCGCAAATCCTCGGCCAGCAGTTCACCGGCACCCGCCAAGGTCAGCTGCGCACGGCCGTGCTCGAGGGAAGCACTGGCATGACGCAATGCTTCGAGGTGACGCCTGCGAGCACTGAAGCTGCTTTCAGAGGTCTGTTCGTAGCCCATGCAGGCCTTGAGGTGATCGCGCAGCAATTCCAGGCCGTCGCCCGCAGACTTGGCGCTGAGGCTGATGGTGACGTGGCCATCCTCGCTCACTTCCAGGGCAATGGCTTCGCCGGTCAGGTCAGCCTTGTTACGGATCAATGTGACTTTCGCCGGGTCTGGACGGGTTTCGAGAAATTCTGGCCACAAGGCGAAAGGATCGAGGGCTTCAGGCGCGGTGGCGTCTACCACCAGCAATACTCTATCCGCCTCGCTGATGGCTTTGAGTGCCCGTTCCACACCAATTTTTTCCACTTGGTCATCGGTGTCCCGCAAACCTGCAGTATCGACTACATGCAGCGGCATGCCATCAATGTGGATATGTTCGCGAAGAATGTCACGGGTAGTGCCGGCAATCTCGGTAACGATTGCTGCTTCACGACCGGCCAATGCGTTCAACAGGCTGGATTTACCGGCATTCGGCCGACCGGCAATCACCACGGTCATACCGTCTCGCAGCAATGCGCCCTGCCCGGCTTCGCGCAATACGGTGGATAACTCATCACGTACCTTGTCGAGCATGCTCAGGACATGGCCATCGGCAAGGAAGTCTATTTCCTCCTCCGGAAAGTCGATGGCCGCTTCGACATAGATCCGCAAGCCAATCAATTGCTCGGTGAGGTTATGCACACGCTCGGAGAATGCGCCCTGCAAGGAACGCAGTGCATTTCGTGCAGCCTGGGCCGAACTCGCCTCGATCAAGTCGGCGATGGCTTCGGCCTGGGCCAGGTCGAGTTTGTCGTTGAGGAACGCGCGTTCGCTGAATTCACCTGGTCGGGCCAGTCGGCAGCCCAGTTCCAGGCAACGCTTGAGCAGCATATCCAGAACAATCGGACCGCCATGACCCTGGAGTTCCAGTACATCTTCGCCGGTGAACGAGTTCGGTCCCGGAAAATACAGGGCAATGCCCTGATCCAGTACCTCATCGTTTTCACTGAGGAAAGGACCGTAGTGGGCGAATCGCGGCTTGAGTTCACGACCGCTGAAGGCCTTGGCCGCCGCACTCGCCAGCGGCCCGGAAATACGGACGATGCCGACACCGCCGCGACCTTGAGCGGTGGCGATGGCGGCGATGGTTTCACGAGGAATGCTCATAAACCGGTATCCAGACAAAAGTGACAGATAGCAAAACGCCCCACTAGGGGGCGTTTTGAGTGGTGTTATCCACAGTGCAAGTTACGCCTCGGCTTTTTTCGTAGCCGCTTCGATCTTACGCGTGATGTACCACTGTTGGGCGATGGACAGGCAGTTGTTCACTACCCAGTACAGCACCAGACCAGCCGGGAACCACAGGAAGAAGAAGGTGAAGATGATTGGCATCAGCTTCATCACCTTGGCCTGCATCGGATCCGGAGGAGTCGGGTTCAACTGCTGCTGGATAAACATGGTTACGCCCATGATGATCGGCAGAATGAAGAACGGATCCTTGATCGACAGGTCAGTAATCCACAGCATGAACGGCGCCTGGCGCATTTCAACGCTTTCCAGCAGAACCCAGTACAGCGACAGGAAAACCGGCATCTGCACGAGGATTGGCAAGCAACCACCCAGCGGATTGATCTTCTCTTTCTTGTACAGCTCCATCATGGATTGCGACATTTTCTGCCGGTCGTCGCCGTGTTGCTCTTTCAGCGCAGCCAGTTTCGGTGCCACTGCACGCATGCGTGCCATGGATTTGTAGCTGGCAGCCGACAGCGGGAAGAAAATCCCTTTGATCAGCATGGTCAGGAAAATGATCGACCAGCCCCAGTTACCGACGATCGCGTGGATGTGTCCCAGCAACCAGAAGATTGGCTGGGCGATGAACCACAGAATGCCGTAGTCAACGGTCAGTTCCAGACCTGGGGACAACTCTTTCAGCACTGCCTGGCTTTTCGGACCCGCGTACAGAACGGCACTGGTTTCGGCTTTTGCACCTGGCGCGACGCTCATTGCCGGGCCGGTATAACCGATGATGTAGTTGCCCTTGCTGTCTTTACGGGTCTGGACGACGTTGTTTTCGCCCTTGGCCGGAATCCATGCGGTGACGAAGTAGTGTTGCAACCAGGCAACCCAACCACCACTGACCGTTTCCTTCAACTGTGCCTTGTCCATGTCCTTCATGGACACTTTCTTGTACGGCTCGTTACTTGTCCACAGGGCAGCGCCCAGGTAAGTCGCGGTACCGGTGGCGGTGGTCGAGGAAGGATCGCCGCTGGCGTCACGCTTCAGTTGCGCGAACATCGCACCGGACCAAGGCTGTGCGCTCTGGTTATCGATCAGGTAGGAAACGTTTACGTCATACAGGCCACGTTTCAAGGTGAAACGTTTGATGTAATTGACGCCGTCCTTGCTGAACTTCAGGTCCACGACCAATTGGTCCTGTCCGTCAGCCAGTTGATAAGTCTTCTTCTCCGAAGAGTAAACCGGACGACCGGCCGGGCTCGCGTCCGGGCCGTTGGTACCGATCAGACCGCTTTGCGCCAGGTAAGTCAGTTCACCGCCGTTATCGAACAGCTGGAACGGAATTTCCGGATGGTCCTGACGACGTGGATACAGCGGCAATTTCAGCTGGGCAACATCGCCACCTTGTGGATCGACTGCCAGGTCGAGCACATCCGTTTTGATCTGGATGAGGTCTTTGCTTGCAGCTACTGGTGTTTCAGCAGGTGCAGTTGCACTGGTATCGCTTGCGGCGCGGGGAATGTCGTCACTGACAGAAGCATTATTGCCAGTCGCCGTATCCGGTAGGCCCGGTGCGGTAGTACTGGAAGCAACATTCTGAGTCGGCAGGGCAGTCTGGCCATAGTCCTGGTTCCATTTAAGAACCATAACGTAGGACACGATTGCCAGGGCGACGATCAGGATCGTGCGTTTGATATCCATGATTACTCGGCCATCGAAGAAGAACGGGAGGTAGGGATAGATGGAACCGGGTCATAACCACCGGGATTCCACGGATGACAGCGACCTAAACGACGAAAGGCCAGCCAGCCACCGCGCAGAAGGCCATGATTTTCTATGGCTTCATACGCGTAGCAGGAACAACTGGGGTAGAAACGACAGTGACTGGCCATCAGAGGACTAATGGCATAGCGATAAAACTGGATCGGAACGAGTGCCAGTTTACGCATCGGGACTGTCTACCCCTACAGTTTCGGTTTTGACTGCTGGTACCGGCGTGCTGCGTGCCAGACGCTTCCAGAGTTTGCCGAAATGCTGAATCAATTCGGGGTTTTCTACGTCACCCAAACCTTTGCGCGCGACGATAACGATGTCCCAGCCAACCAGTGAATCCTGGTGCAGACGGAACGATTCGCGCATCAGACGTTTGAGGCGATTGCGCTCGACGGAGAGCTTTACGCTCTTTTTCCCGATAACCAGCCCGAGACGGGGGTGATCAAGATCGTTGTTGCGCGCAAGGAGCAGGAGATTTTTCCCCGGAACCTTGCCGGTAGGGGAGTCAAAGACTGCCTTGAAATGCCGGGGGGTAAGCAGACGCTTTTCCCGACTGAAGTCCTGACTCACCTCCAGTGCCGGATTATCAAACTGCCAGACGCGCACGACCTTTGGCGCGACGACGCGACAGGACGGCACGACCGTTCTTGGTAGCCATGCGAGCACGGAAACCGTGGGTACGAGCGCGTTTGATGGTGCTTGGTTGGAAAGTACGTTTCATTGTCGTGTTACCTGGTTCGTCCACAACGGGCCGGAATGGCCCCCGTTTTAAGAGACCGGGGATTCTAGAGAAAGCAAGCCTCTAGGTCAATTTCCAACCAGCGTTTCCCTATAAATAGATCTCCAGAGGTTTTGTCGGTGCCTGGCCTTCGCTAAATATAGAAATAAAGAAGGAAAGTATTTAAAGCTTTTCTGTAAAGCTTATAAAAGCTAGGGCCACGATCATCTGTGGATAACTGCCCTCAGCCCTTTTATTACGTGCTGTACAGAGAATGACAACTACAGTGGAAAACAGGGGGCAGCCTGTGCTGCGCTGTCGGATAACCTGTGTGTGAAAGGGCTGCTTATCCACAGCCTGGTTATCCACTGGGTTTCGCCCCCACTTGTACAACGACCTTACGGGGGGTTATCCACAGAGCTTATGCACAGACCATTGGTCGCCTTTTTTACGTATAAAACCTTGATTCTTATTGGGCAGTGAACAACCTACGTGTGGATAAGTCGGCGTCTGGTCGCTACAATGGCCGCTTGTTTTTGCCTCACCGGCTTTCAACTTAGGGGATATCCGTGTCAGTGGAACTTTGGCAGCAGTGCGTTGAGCTTTTGCGCGATGAGCTGCCTGCCCAACAATTCAACACTTGGATCCGTCCACTACAGGTCGAAGCCGAAGGCGACGAGTTGCGTGTCTACGCACCCAATCGTTTTGTTCTCGACTGGGTTAACGAAAAGTACCTGGGCCGCGTCCTTGAACTGCTGGATGAGCATGGCAATGGCATGGCGCCGGCGCTGTCCTTATTAATAGGCAGCAAACGCAGTTCAGCGCCTCGTGCGGCCCCGAATGCACCCTTGGCCGCCGCTGCATCCCAGGCCCAGGCCGCTCAAGCGCCAATGAGCGCTCCATCACCAGCTCCGGTAGCCGCGCCGACCAAGCGGTCGACGCAGAAAATTGCTGAGGTCAGTGAAGAGCCGTCTCGCGATAGTTTCGACCCGATGGCCGGTGCCAGTTCGCAACAGGCCCCGGTTCGTTCCGAGCAGCGCACCGTTCAGGTTGAAGGCGCGCTTAAGCACACCAGCTACCTGAACCGCACCTTTACCTTCGAGAACTTTGTCGAAGGTAAGTCCAACCAGCTGGCCCGGGCGGCAGCCTGGCAGGTGGCGGACAACCCCAAGCATGGTTACAACCCGCTCTTCCTTTATGGTGGTGTTGGTTTGGGTAAGACCCACTTGATGCACGCTGTGGGTAACCACCTATTAAAGAAGAACCCGAATGCCAAGGTCGTGTACCTGCATTCCGAGCGTTTCGTGGCCGACATGGTCAAGGCGCTGCAATTGAATGCGATCAACGAATTCAAGCGCTTCTACCGTTCGGTGGATGCGCTGTTGATCGATGACATTCAATTCTTCGCTCGTAAGGAACGTTCTCAGGAAGAGTTTTTCCACACCTTCAATGCCCTGCTTGAAGGTGGCCAGCAGGTCATTCTTACCAGTGACCGCTATCCGAAAGAAATCGAAGGCCTCGAAGAGCGCCTCAAGTCCCGCTTCGGCTGGGGGCTGACGGTTGCCGTCGAGCCGCCGGAGCTGGAAACCCGCGTGGCGATCCTGATGAAAAAGGCTGATCAGGCCAAAGTCGATCTGCCACACGATGCGGCGTTCTTCATTGCCCAGCGTATTCGGTCCAACGTCCGTGAACTGGAAGGCGCGCTGAAACGCGTGATCGCCCACTCGCACTTCATGGGGCGCGACATCACCATCGAGCTGATTCGTGAATCCCTGAAGGACCTGTTGGCATTGCAAGACAAACTGGTCTCTGTGGATAACATTCAGCGCACGGTCGCCGAGTACTACAAGATCAAGATCTCCGACTTGCTGTCCAAGCGTCGTTCACGCTCGGTCGCTCGTCCGCGTCAGGTTGCCATGGCGCTGTCCAAAGAGTTGACTAACCACAGCCTGCCGGAAATCGGCGATGTGTTTGGCGGCCGCGACCATACGACTGTTTTGCACGCCTGCCGCAAGATCAACGAACTCAAGGAATCCGACGCGGACATCCGCGAGGACTACAAGAACCTGCTGCGTACACTGACCACATGATGAACACCAGCGCAGCTTATTAAGGCAAGGGACTAGACCATGCATTTCACCATTCAACGCGAAGCCCTGTTGAAACCCCTGCAACTGGTCGCAGGTGTCGTCGAGCGCCGACAGACCTTGCCGGTGCTCTCCAACGTGCTGTTGGTTGTCGAAGGCCAGCAATTGTCGCTGACCGGTACCGACCTGGAAGTCGAGCTGGTCGGTCGGGTACAACTCGAAGAGCCTGCGGATCCGGGTTCTATCACCGTGCCTGCGCGCAAGCTGATGGACATCTGCAAGAGCTTGCCGAACGACGCGCTGATCGACATCAAGGTCGACGAGCAGAAGCTCGTGGTGAAGGCTGGCCGTAGCCGCTTCACCCTGTCGACGTTGCCAGCCAACGATTTCCCGACGGTGGAAGAAGGCCCAGGTTCGCTGACCTGCAGCCTGGAGCAAAGCAAATTGCGCCGTCTGATCGAACGCACCAGCTTTGCCATGGCCCAGCAGGACGTGCGTTATTACCTCAATGGCATGCTGCTGGAAGTCTCGGCCGGGATCATCCGCGCCGTGGCCACTGACGGTCACCGTCTGGCCATGTGCTCGATGCAGGCCGACATCGGTCAGCCGGACCGCCATCAGGTCATCGTACCGCGCAAGGGTATCCTTGAGCTGGCACGCCTGCTGACCGAGCCGGACGGCATCGTTAGTATCGTGCTGGGTCAACACCACATCCGCGCCACCACCGGTGAGTTCACCTTCACCTCGAAACTGGTCGACGGAAAATTCCCTGACTACGAGCGCGTTCTGCCTAAAGGCGGCGACAAGCTGGTACTGGGCGATCGTCAGGCCTTGCGTGAAGCCTTCAGCCGTACCGCGATTCTGTCCAACGAGAAGTATCGTGGTATTCGTCTGCAACTGGCCAATGGCCAGCTGAAGATCCAGGCCAACAACCCGGAGCAGGAAGAAGCGGAAGAAGAAGTGGGCGTTGAGTACAACGGCGGCAATCTGGAAATCGGCTTTAACGTGAGCTATCTGCTCGACGTGCTGGGCGTGATGACCACTGAACAAGTTCGACTGATTCTGTCCGACTCCAACAGCAGCGCGCTGGTGCAAGAGTCCGACAACGACGACTCGGCCTACGTTGTCATGCCGATGCGTCTGTAATCATGCTCAGCAGAAGCTAGATGTCCTTAAGTCGCGTTTCGGTCACCGCGGTGCGCAATCTGCACCCGGTGACCTTCTCCCCCTCCCCCCGAATCAACATCCTTTACGGCGCCAACGGCAGCGGCAAAACCAGTGTTCTGGAAGCCATACATCTGCTGGGGCTTGCTCGCTCGTTTCGTAGCACTCGCCTGTTGCCGGTCATTCAATACGAACAACTGGCGTGCACGGTGTTCGGTCAGGTTGAGTTGGCCGAGGGAGGGCACAGTGCTTTGGGGATATCTCGCGACCGCCAAGGTGAGTTCCAGATCCGCATCGACGGGCAGAATGCCCGCAGCGCGGCGCAACTGGCAGAGATCCTCCCACTGCAGTTGATCAACCCCGACAGCTTCCGCTTGTTGGAAGGTGCGCCGAAGATTCGCCGGCAGTTTCTCGATTGGGGTGTGTTCCACGTGGAACCGCGCTTCATGTCCACCTGGCAGCGCTTGCAGAAGGCCCTGCGCCAGAGAAACTCTTGGCTGCGGCATGGTACACTTGACGCCGTTTCGCAAGCGGTTTGGGACAGGGAACTGTGCCAGGCCAGCGCTGAAATTGATGAATACCGCCGCGCTTACATCAAAGCCTTGAAACCAGTCTTTGAACAGACCTTGAGCGAACTGGTTGAACTCGAGGGCCTAACGCTCAGCTATTACCGAGGTTGGGACAAGGACCGTGAGCTGAGTGCAGTGCTCGCTGGGTCCCTTCAGCGGGACCAGCAAATGGGTCACACCCAGGCCGGCCCCCAACGAGCTGATTTGCGTCTTAGATTGGGCGCACATAATGCCGCGGATATCTTGTCCCGCGGTCAGCAGAAGTTGGTGGTGTGTGCATTACGGATAGCCCAGGGGCACTTGGTTAGCCAGGCCCGACGCGGCCAGTGTATTTATCTGGTGGATGACCTGCCGTCCGAACTGGACGAGCACCACCGTCGCGCGCTTTGCCGCTTGCTGGAAGACTTACGCTGCCAGGTCTTTATCACCTGTGTAGATCACGAATTATTGAGGGAAAGCTGGCAGACGGAAACGCCAGTCGCTTTGTTCCACGTGGAACAAGGCCGTATCACCCAGACCCACGACCATCGGGAGTGAAGGCATTGAGCGAAGAAAATACGTACGACTCAACGAGCATTAAAGTGCTGAAAGGCCTGGATGCCGTACGCAAACGTCCCGGTATGTACATTGGTGACACCGACGATGGAAGCGGTCTGCACCACATGGTGTTCGAGGTGGTCGATAACTCGATCGACGAAGCTCTGGCTGGCCATTGCGACGACATCAGTATCATCATCCACCCGGACGAATCCATCACCGTTCGCGACAACGGTCGTGGTATCCCGGTAGACGTGCACAAAGAAGAAGGCGTCTCGGCGGCCGAGGTCATCATG
>DQGF01000100.1:21031-21541 GCA_003525045.1 Pseudomonas sp.
GCGGCCGAGGTCATCATGACCGTGCTGCACGCCGGCGGTAAGTTCGACGACAACTCCTACAAAGTTTCCGGCGGCCTGCACGGTGTAGGTGTGACGGTAGTGAACGCCCTGTCCGAAGAGCTTGTTCTCACGGTGCGCCGCAGCGGCAAGATCTGGGAACAGACCTACATCCACGGTGTTCCGAAAGAACCGATGAAAATCGTCGGTGAAAGCGAAACCACCGGTACTCAGATCCACTTCAAGCCATCTGATCTGACCTTCAAAAATATCCATTTCAGCTGGGACATTCTGGCCAAGCGGATTCGTGAGCTGTCTTTCCTCAACTCCGGTGTTGGCATCGTCCTCAAGGATGAGCGCAGCGGCAAGGAAGAGCTGTTCAAATACGAAGGCGGGCTGCGTGCGTTCGTTGAATACCTGAACACCAACAAGACTCCGGTCAACCAGGTGTTCCACTTCAACATCCAGCGTGAAGATGGCATCGGCGTGGAAATCGCCCTGCAGTGGAACGAC
>DQGF01000369.1 GCA_003525045.1 Pseudomonas sp.
TTGCCCGCGAAGAGGCCCTGTCAGCCAATAAAGATCTTACTTGGCAGCCACTTTCTCGGACTTGCCGTCATACCGCTTGCGCCACTCGGTCAGGATCTCGTCGCGATTCTTCGAAGCCCAGGCAAAGTCGTTCTTGATCAAACGCTGCTCGTAATCCGCCGGCAATTCGGTCTGTGGCTTGGCGATACCCGGTTGCGCGAGGACGGCGAAGTTCTCTTTGTAGAGTTCCATCGCCGCCGGACTCGCAGAGAAGTCAGCCAGCTTCTTCGCCGCGTCTTCATGCGGTGTGCCTTTGATCACAGCCGTCGCTTCAATCTCCCAGCCCAAGCCCTCTTTCGGCAGGATGATGTCCAGCGGCGCACCCTGGCGTTTCAGCTGAACAGCCGGGTATTCAAAGGAAATACCGATCGGGAATTCGCCCGAAGCCGCCAGTTTGCAAGGCTTGGAACCGGAGTGAACGTACTGCCCGATGTTCTGGTGCAGGTCGTCCATGTACTGCCAGCCCTGCTTCTCACCGAAGGTTTGCAGCCACGCGCTGACGTCGAGGAAACCGGTGCCGGACGACGCCGGGTTCGGCATGACGATCTTGCCTTTGTACTCAGGCTTGGTCAGGTCCTGCCAGCTCACCGGTTTGCTCAGGCCCTGCTTCTCGGCTTCGATGGTGTTGAAGCAAATGGTCGCAGCCCACACGTCCATGCCGACCCAGGCGGGTGGGTTGGCGGCGTCGCGATAATTGCCGCCGATCTTGCCCAGGTCCTTTGGCGCATAGCTTTGCAGCATGCCTTGCTGATCGAGAATCGCCAGGCTCGAGGCCGCCAGTCCCCAGACCACGTCGGCCTGCGGGCGGGCTTTTTCGGCCAGCAGCTTGGCGGTGATGATGCCGGTGGAGTCGCGCACCCACTTGATTTCGACGTCTGGGTTGGCTTGTTCAAAGGCTTCTTTGTAGGTCTTCAGTTGTTCGGCTTCGAGGGCGGTGTACACCGTCAACTCGGTTTTCGCCGCGAAGGCGTTCAGGCTGAAAGCGGTGAGGACAGCAGCGGCCAGGGCCAGGGGCTTGAACATGGTGCAATTCCTGTGTGAGTTGAGGGTGTACATCAATGACCAGGCGCGGTCTGCCGCCAGGCCTGGGAACGGCGCAGCAAACCGCGCGAAGCCCAGGCCAGCAGCAGGGACACGCCCGCCGAGGTGAACAGAATCAGGGTCGACATCGCCGCCGCGCCGCCAACGTTGCCGGCGTCGTCCATGTTCAGCACCGCGACCGCCGCGAGGATGGTGTCGGGGCTGTAGAGAAAGATCGCCGCCGAGACGGTGGTCATGGCCGAGACGAACAGGTAGCGCACAATGTCCAGCAGCGCCGGCAGGCAGATCGGCACGGTGACCCGCAGGTAATGCCGATACAGCGGCGCCTTGAGCGACAGCGCGGCGGCTTCGAACTCGGCGTCGAGTTGGCGCAACGCGGTGGTGGCGGTCATTTGCGCGGTGGTCAAATAGTGAGCAATGGTGCAGACCACCAGCAGCGTCATGGTCCCGTAGAGCACATGCAGCGGGTTGCCGGTGAGGTTGAAGAAGAAGACGTAACCCAGGCCCAGCACCAGACCCGGCACCGCCATCGGTACGAAACTGAGCATACGCAGGGTCAGATTCAGTCCGCGCTGGCCTTTGGTTTTTTCCATCAGGTACGCGCCGGTGAAGATCAGCACGCTGCCGATCAATGCCGTGCACAGGGCCATCTTCACGCTGTTGCCATAGGCCAGCCAGCCGCCGCCCGCCGTGTCATTGAACTGGTAATGGTTGAGCGACAGCGACAAGTTGTACGGCCAGAATTTGACCAGCGACGAGAACACCGCCATGCCGAACACCAGCAGCAATACTGCGCAGATCAGCACCACGATGGCCAGGTAGCAGCCGTCACGCAGCTTCGATGGCGCCGGTTGAAAGACCTGCGCCCTTCCGCTCATGGAATCGCCATGACGCCGAAGCAGCCAGGCGTCGACAGCAAAGCTGAACAGCGCCGGCAACAGCAGGACCATGCCGATCAAGGCGCCACGACCGAATTGCTGCTGGCCGACCACGGCTTTGTAGGCTTCCAGCGCCAACACCTGATAATCACCACCCACCACCACGGGCACACCGAAGTCGGTGATGGTCAGGGTGAACACCAGGCAGAACGCCGCGAATACCGCCTGCCGGGTTGCCGGCCAGGTGATGCTGCGGAAGGCTTTGGCCGGACTGGCGCCCATGCTGGACGCGGCGTCAAACAGTCGTGCATCCGCCAGGGACAGCGCCGACAGCAAAATCATCAAGGCGTGTGGGAAAGTGTAGATAACCTCGCCCAGCACAATGCCCCAGAAACCGTAGATATTGTCCGAGAGCAAACCGCGCAACATGCCCTGATTGCCGAACAGATAAACCAGGGCAATCCCAGGCAGCATCGACGGCGCCATCAGGGGCAACAGCGACATGCCGCGCCAGATGCCTTTGCCCGGAATCAATGTACGTTGCAGGGCGTAGGCAAACAGGTAAGCCAGCGGTACGACAATCGCCGCAACGCTGAGGGAAACCTTCAGGCTATTACCCAGCAGCCAGTGGAAATTGGCACTGGTCACCAGCTCACGGGCTGCCACCAGACCGCCGCCCTGCCCGGCTTCCGAGCTGAAGCCGCGCCAGAAAATCGCCAGCAACGGCATCAACACCGCGACGCCAAGCAACACCAGCAAAAGGATTTTGCCGCCGACCACGAACACCCGGTCGCCAATCTCGGCACGAGAGTTCTGCCGAACCTGCTTGTGCGGGATCGGCAGCGCGATGTTCGCGCTCATCAGGCGAACACCTGCAAGCTGCGCGGTGGCAAGGCGACCATGATCTGCTGCGCCCCGAGGCGCGGCATGGCTTCTGGCGCCAGTTCCGCCAACAGCGCATGGCCCGGCAGTTGATCGAGTTCGAAGCTCATGCGGCAACGGTTGCCGAGGAACGTGATCTCGCGAACCTTGGCCGGGAACAGGTTTTCTTCATGCACCAGCGGGTTGACGTTGATTGCTTCCGGGCGGCAGAACAAACGTCCCGACGCGGTTTTTGCGCTGCCGTCGGCCAGGCGCATGTTCATCCCGCCGACTTGGGCGTGGCTGTCGCTGCTGCGGTGGAACGGCAGCCAGTTGCCCTGACCAACAAACTCCGCCACAAACGGCGTGGCCGGGCGGTCGTAGATTTCCTGCGGCGTGGCGTATTGCTCGACCTTGCCGTTGTTCATTACGGCGATGCGGTCGGCCATCAGCATCGCCTCGTCCTGGTTGTGGGTGACCATCAGGGTAGTGATGCCGAGGTTGCGCTGCAGTTGACGCAGCTCGGTACACAGATGCTCGCGAACCCGGGCGTCGAGGGCCGACATGGGTTCGTCCAGCAGCAACAAGGAGGGTGCCGGCGCCAAAGCCCGGGCCAGAGCGACACGTTGTTGCTGACCGCCAGACAATTGGCCGGGGTACTTTTTCTCGCTGCCGGTCAGGCCGACCAGTTCCAGCATCTGACCGACACGCTTGCGCACTTCATCACGACCACTGTCGGCGAGGCCGTAGGCAATGTTCGCTTCGACAGTGAGATTGGGGAACAGCGCGTAGGACTGAAACAGAATGCCGTAGTCCCGGGCTTGAGGCGCCAGGTGGGAAACGTCGCGATCACCGAGGTACAGCTCGCCGCTGTCCTGTTTCTCTAGGCCGGCGATACAACGCAGCAAGGTGGTTTTGCCACAGCCCGACGGGCCGAGCAGACACACCAGCTCACCGGCCGCCACGTCGAGGGAAACGTTATCCAGCGCGGTGAAGGCGCCGAAGCGCTTCTGCACGCCGCGCACTTTCATCGGAGCGCCGGGGTTGGTCAGGGCAGTTGCGATCGAGTGGTTCATGGACAGGCCTCATCAAGCAGATGAGGCTCATCCTAGGGATGTAATGCGTACGTCATGTGGCAGTGAGGCAAAAATGGCTGATAGTGGTATTCGGGGATTTTAGTTCAAGTCATGCAGTGCCTGAACGGACGCCTTCGCGGGCAAGCCGCGCTCCTACAGGGGAACGCGGTCAACTGTGGGAGCGAGCCTGCTCGCGAAGAGGCCAGTCGAGGCGCTGGAGATTTCAGGCCGGCGACATCTCCTGCGCCAACCCCAGAAACGCCGCCGGCAACCGCGCACCCTTGCGCTCCTTGAGGCAATACAGGTACTCAGGAATCTGCGGTGCATTCTCGATGGTCAACACCCGCAATTGCGGGTCATGTGGCACTTCCTGCCGGGCAATGATGCTGATACCGATGTTGCGCAACACCGCCTCGCGGATCGACTCACGGCTGCCGATCTCCAGCAGCGGCCCGAAACTCACCCCGGCGCTGGCCAGCAATTCCTCGGTCAGCTGCCGAGTCGTCGAACCCGACTCCCGCATCAACAAGGTATGCCCGGCCAACGCACTAAGCGGCACATGGTCGTGCACCGCCAGCGGATGATTGCGATGCACCGCCAGCACCAGCGGATCGCTGCCGAGCACACGGCGAATCAGCCGCGCATCATCGAGCAATTGCGATGACGCCGCGACATCGACCCGGTAATCCTCCAGAGCCTCAAGCACCTGCTGGGAGTTGCCGATCTCCACCGACACTTCCACCTGCGGCAAGCGCTCGCGAAAGGTCTTCACCAGATCGAGGATGTAATACGGTGCCGTGGCCGCGATGCGTAATGTGCCCTGGACCTGACCGCTGTTACGCAGGAAAAACTCGATGTCGGCCTCCTGCTGCAACAGCGCCTTGACCATCGGCAGCAACCGCGCGCCTTCATCGCTGACGCTGAGGCGGCGGCCGCCGCGGTAGAACAGTTCTACCGAGTACTGACTTTCCAGATTACGGATCTGGGTCGTCACTGTAGGTTGGCTCAGGCCAAGCTTTTTCGCCGCCAGGGTAATGCTGCCCAGGCGGGCAACCATATAAAACGCCTTCAGCTCGGCACTCAGCACACCCTTCCCTCGTCGTTACTTGCGCAACAGGCGCAAACCGTTGAACACCACTAACAGGCTCACGCCCATGTCGGCGAACACCGCCATCCACATGGTGGCGATCCCGGCGAAGGTTATCCCAAGAAAGATCGCCTTGATGACCAACGCGAGGGCTATGTTCTGTTTCAGGATGCTGGACGTTTGACGGGACAATCGAATGAAGGCAGGGATCTTGCGCAGATCGTCGTCCATCAGGGCGACATCAGCGGTCTCGATAGCGGTATCGGTGCCCGCTGCGGCCATGGCAAAACCAATCTCGGCCCGGGCCAGGGCCGGAGCGTCATTGATGCCATCGCCGACCATGCCGACTTTATGGCCCTGTGCATAAAGCGCTTCGATGGCTTGCAGCTTGTCAGTCGGCAGCAAATCGCCTTGCGCCTGATCGATACCGACTTGCGCGGCAATTGCCTGGGCCGTGTGAACGTTGTCGCCGGTGAGCATCAGGGTTTTGACGCCCAGCTCATGCAGCTGCTGGATGGCCTCGCGGCTGGATGCTTTCACCGTGTCAGCCACGGCGAACAGTGCCAGCGGGCCGGATGTGTCGAGCAACAGCACCACGGATTTGCCCTGTTTTTCCAGCGCGAACAGCTTCTCTTCCAGCGCAGGCGAACACAGGCCCAGATCTTCCACCAGGCGGTGGTTGCCCAGGTGATACGTCTGCCCGTTGATCTCGCCGCGCACACCCCGACCGCCGAGTGCCTCGAAGTTATCCACAAGCAGTGACGTAAATTGTTTATCCACAGCCGCCTTGGCGATGGCCAGCGATACCGGGTGATCCGAACGACCGGCCAGCGCCGCGGCAATGGCCGGAGCCGATTCGTCCGCAGTCGGATCGAGGGACAGATAATCGGTTTGCACCGGTTTGCCGTGAGTAATGGTGCCGGTCTTGTCCAGGGCCAGGTAATCGAGCTTATAACCGCCCTCCAGGTACACGCCGCCCTTGACCAGAATCCCTTTGCGCGCCGCCGCCGCGAGGCCGCTGACGATGGTCACCGGCGTAGAAATCACCAACGCACAGGGGCAAGCGACCACCAGCAACACCAGTGCCCGGTAGATCCAGTCGAACCACAGCGCCTCCATGAACAGCGGTGGAATCACCGCCACCGCGAGAGCCAGGACGAACACCGCCGGGGTGTAGATTTTCGAAAAGCTATCGACGAAACGCTGAGTCGGTGCCCGTGCGCCCTGGGCCTGTTCGACGGCGTGGATGATTCGCGCCAGGGTCGAATTGTTGGCCGCGGCGGTCACTGTGTATTCCAGAGAACCCGACTGATTGATGGTGCCGGCGAACACCTTGTCGCCAAGGGTCTTCTCGACCGGCAGGCTTTCACCGGTGATCGGCGCCTGGTCGATGGTCGAACTTCCGGACACAACTTCGCCGTCCAGACCTATCCGCTCACCAGGACGCACCCGCACTCGCGCGCCCAGCTCGATGGTTTTGACGTCCTGCGCGACCCAGTCGCCGTCGGCCAACTGCACCGTGGCCTGTTCCGGGGTCATCTGCATCAGGCCGCCAATGGCATTGCGCGCCCGGTCCAGAGACTTGGCCTCGATCAACTCGGCCACGGTAAACAGGAACATCACCATCGCCGCTTCCGGCCACTGACCGATCAGGATCGCGCCGGTCACCGCGATGCTCATCAGCGCGTTGATGTTCAGGTTGAGGTTCTTGAGCGCGATCCAGCCTTTCTTATAGGTGGTGAGGCCGCCACTGAGGATCGAGACGAGCGCGATGATCGCTACGACCCAGTCGGGTGCGGCGCTGGTGAAGTGGATCACCTCGGCTGCCACCGCGCTGACGCCGGACAACGCCAGCGGCCACCAGGGCTTTTTCCCGGCAACCGGCGCCGGCGCTTTAACGCCCTGCTCCAACGGCTCGGCCTGCATGCCAAGGGACTTGATCGCGTCGATGATCGGTACGGTGTTCGGCAGGTTGTGGGTCACCCCCAGAACGCGGTTGATCAAGTTGAATTCCAGCTGTTGCACACCCGCCAGCTTGCCCAGTTTGTTCTGAATCAGCGTCTGCTCGGTCGGGCAATCCATTGCATCGATACGGAAACTGCTCAGCCGCGCATCGACACTTGGCGTTTCGCTCAGCTTGATCAGCGAGGGCTCCGCCACTTTTGAGGAACAGCAGGAATCGCCGTGTCCGCCATGCTCATGTTTCTGCACAGGCTGCAACTTGTGGCTGTGATCGTGCTCAGCCCCGGGTTTGTGGGTGTGAAGGGAATCGCTCATTGGGTCGCGTCCATGAAGGTGCCTGTTGCCAAGTAAAGACCCTGTAGCCACTATAGGGTCAAGCACCCATTTGGAGATTGCCGTCATGAAGATCGGAGAACTGGCGAAACTCACCGATTGCGCCGTGGAAACCATCCGTTACTACGAGCGTGAAAACCTGCTGCCGGAACCGGCCCGCAGCGACGGCAACTACCGCGTCTACACCCAGGCCCACGCCGAGCGCCTGACCTTCATCCGCAACTGCCGAACCCTCGACATGACGCTTGGGGAAATCCGCAGCCTGCTGGCCTTGCGCGACAGTCCGCAGGATCAGTGCGAAAGCGTGAATGCGCTGATCGATGAACACATCAACCACGTCAAGGCGCGGATCGATGGGTTGCTGGCATTGCAAGCACAACTGCTCGACCTGCGCCAACGCTGTGGCGAGGGGCCGGATATTGATCAGTGCGGGATTTTGCAGCGGTTGGAGGTGAGTGGTGGGGTTGTGTCGACGGAGGTGGAGCAGTCCCATGTCGGCCGCAGTCACGGCCACTAAGCACATCACAAAACCAAATGTGGGAGCGAGCCTGCTCGCGAATGCGGTTTGTCATTCAACATTGATGTCGACTGAACTACTGCTTTCGCGAGCAGGCTCGCTCCCACAGGGTTGTGCGCTGGGGCTTTAAACCGCCATCGGCGCGGTCATCGGCGCATGGTGCTCGTAGCCTTCCAGCGAGAAATCGCTCGGCTCGATCAACTCCAGCCATTCAGGCTGATAAACCCCGGTCTTGGCAAACTCCGGCACACGATCGGAAATCACCAGTTTCGGCATCGCGAACGGCTCGCGCTTGAGCTGTTCATTCAGCATGTCCAGGTGGTTTTCGTAGACGTGGGCGTCGCCGATGAAATAGGTGAACCAGCGCGGCGTGTAACCGGTCAGGCGACCGATCAGGCTCAGCAGCGCGGCGCCTTCGGTGAGGTTGAACGGCGTGCCCAGGCCCAGGTCGTTTGAGCGAATGTAGAGGGTCAAGGAAATCTCTTTGGTCTCGACATTCGGATGGAACTGGTACAGCAAATGGCATGGCGGCAGGGCCATCTCATCCAGCTGGGCGACGTTCCAGCCGTGGAACAGGATGCGGCGGCTGCCCGGGTCCTTGATGATGGTGTCGACGCACTGGCGAATCTGGTCGATTGCCTTGTACAGCACCACATAAGCCTGGCCGTCTTCTTCGCCTTCAGCGATCTGACGATAACCCTGGCTCAGGGTCTGCTCGATGGCGGCCTGGTTGCTGACCGGGATCTGCTTGTACGCCGGCCATTTGCGCCATTGCACACCGTAGATCTCGCCCAGATCGTCTTCGCCCTGACGGAATGGGTTGGCCAGCCACTGAGCGTTTTCGTTGGCGTTCTGGTCCCAGACCTTGCAGCCCAGCGCACGGAACTCGGCGGCGTTATTCACCCCGCGCAAAAAACCGCACATCTCGCCGACGGCTGACTTGAAGGCCATCTTGCGGGTGGTGATTGCCGGGAAACCTTCCTGCAGATCAAAGCGCAGCATCGCACCCGGAAAGCTGATGGTGTTCACGCCGGTGCGGTTGGCCTGCTTGGTGCCGTTCTTGATGACGTGGGCCACCAGATCGAGATATTGCTTCATGAGTTACCTGTGTCCTTGAACCCGGGGTCGTCACCCCGGGATTCGAATTTATACAGCCGCCGCTGGAGCCGCCGGCGCGCGATGATAGGCCAGCCAGATCAGGAACAGACCGCCGACGATCATCGGTATGCAAAGTACCTGCCCCATGGTCAGCCAGTTCCAGGCCAGATAGCCCAACTGCGCGTCCGGAACCCGAACGAATTCCACGATGAAACGGAAGATGCCATAGAACAGCGCGAACATCCCGGACACCGCCATGGTCGGCCGCGGCTTGCGCGAGAACAGCCAGAGGATGGCAAACAGCGCCACGCCTTCGAGCGCGAACTGATACAGCTGCGACGGGTGACGCGCCAGGTGCAAGTTGTCGGTTGGGAAAACCATCGCCCACGGCACGTCGGTTGCCTTGCCCCACAACTCGGCGTTGATGAAGTTGCCGATACGCCCGGCGCCCAGGCCGATCGGCACCATCGGCGCAACGAAGTCCATCAGCTGGAAGAACGACTTACCGTTCTTTTTACCGAACCACAGCGCCGCCAGCATCACGCCGATGAAGCCGCCGTGGAACGACATGCCGCCCTTCCACACCTCGAAGATCAGCGTCGGATTGGCCAGGTAAGCGCTCAGATCGTAGAACAGTACATAACCCAGGCGGCCGCCGACAATGACGCCCATCGACATCCAGAACACCATGTCGGAGAGCTTCTCCTTGCTCCAGGTCGGGTCGAAGCGGTTCAGCCGGCGGGACGCCAGCCACCACGCGCCGCCGATGCCGATCAAGTACATCAGGCCGTACCAGTGGATTTTCAGCGGACCGATGGCCAGGGCCACCGGGTCGATCTGCGGGTAAGGCAGCATTGCGACTCCTCGTTAGAGTTGAAACCTTCAAAATTCCCAGGGACGCTGTCACGCCAGGATTAAGCCAGCATTGCGACGCGCGCTAGAGCAAAAAGCTCAGACCTACGCAGAACAGCAAAGCGGCGAACAGTCTTTTCAGCAAGCGCGGCGACAGGCTGTGGGCCAGTCGTGCACCGAGGCGGGCGAACACCATGCTGGTCAGGGCGATCCCCAGCAACGCCGGCAAATAAATAAAACCGAGACTATGGGCCGGCAGCAAGGGGTCGTGCCACCCCAGAATCATGAAACTTAATGCACTGGCCAACGCGATCGGTAGCCCGCAGGCCGAAGACGTCGCCACCGCTTGCTGCATCGGTACGCTGCGCCAGGTCAGGAACGGTACGGTCAACGAGCCGCCGCCGATCCCGAAAATCGCCGAAGCCCAGCCAATCACACTGCCGGCTACGGTCAGACCGACTCTGCCGGGCACTGTGAGGCTGGCTTTCGGCTTGAAGTCCAATGCGAGCTGAACCGCGATGATCAGCGCAAATACGCCAATGATCTTCTGCAGGTTTGGCCCGGAGATCGCCTCGGCGGTCAGCGCACCGAAACCGGCGCCGATCAGTATACCGACGGTCATCCAGGCAAAAACCGGCCAACGCACGGCGCCGCGGCGATGATGCTCGCGGACGGCATTGATCGAGGTAAAGATGATCGTCGCCAGTGAGGTACCGACTGCCAGGTGGGTCAGGATCGACGCATCGAAGCCCTGCAAGGTGAAACTGAACACCAGTACCGGCACGATGATGATTCCGCCACCCACCCCAAACAGCCCGGCCAGCACGCCTGCACAGGCGCCCAGCGCCAGATACAGCAGAAATTCCATGGCCGTCCCCGCCCGCTTCCCAAAAATAGGAGCGGCATGGTAACGGATGCATGGCCTCAAGCTCCACTGGATGGCGATGGATACCCGCACGATGACTGCGTAGAGTGGGCAAAAAAACACACAAGGATCACCTTATGTGCCTGATTGTCTTTGCCTGGCGCCCTGGCCACACCCAGCCGCTTATCGTCGCCGCCAACCGCGACGAATTTTACGCCCGCCCCAGCCTGCCGCTGGCGCAATGGCCCGAAACGCCGCACGTTTACGCCGGTCGCGATCTGGAGGCCGGGGGCACCTGGTTGGGTGTAGGCGCCAATGGGCGCTTCGCTGCGCTGACCAATATTCGCGATCCTCATCAACCGCCCGCGCGAACATCACGGGGTGAACTGGTGGCGCGGTTTCTTGCCGGTGATAGGCCGATTGATGACTACTTGAGCGACGTTGTTGCACGTTCGCTTGAATATGCCGGGTTTAACTTGCTGATCGGCAATGCCAACGAGCTGTGGCACTTCAATGCGCGGGAGGCTCAGGCGGTGATGCTGCCACCAGGGGTTTATGGATTGTCGAACGCCGGGCTGGATACGCCGTGGCCGAAGGTACTCAAGGCGCGCAAGGCGCTGGAGGCGGTGTTGGACGATCCGCAGCCTGAGGCGCTGTTGGCGTTGTTGAACGATGCGCAAGCGGCTCCGTTTGCCGAGTTGCCGGATACCGGGGTGGGTTTGGCGACCGAGACGTTGCTGTCGAGTGTGTTTATTGCCAGCCCGACTTATGGGACGCGGGCGAGCACGGTGCTGATTGTTCATGCCGATGGGACGCGGCATATGGTCGAGCGGAGTTTCGGGCCGTATGGCGGGCATCTTGGGGAAGTTGAGGTCAGGGTTTAGATTCGTGGCGTTGCCAAGGACGCCTTCGCGGGCAAGCCTCGCTCCTACGGGTATGTGGTGTCGCGACATCCGCGAACGACACAAATCCGTAGGAGCGAGGCTTGCCCGCGAAAGGGCCATCAGCGTTTAGAGGGTTTTGGCCGAAGCAGGATTGATCATCCGCGCCAACCCAAGGTTCTTCAACGCCAACTGCAGCGAGCTGTGAATGACCTGCGGGTTGTCGATGGTCATCAACTCCGCCAGCAACTCCTTGGCCTTGCTCAGGTTGATCTGGCGCAGCATCCACTTCACTTTCGGCAGGTTGGTCGCGTTCATCGACAGGCTGTCGAAACCCATCGCCATCAACAGCACCGCCGCTGCCGGGTCACCGGCCATTTCGCCGCAGATGCTCACCGGCTTGCCTTCGGCATGGGCGTCGCGCACCACATTCTGCAGCGCTTGCAGCACCGCCGGGTGCAGGTAGTCGTAGAGGTCGGCTACTCGCGGGTTGTTGCGGTCCACGGCCAGCAGGTACTGGGTCAGGTCGTTGGAACCGACCGACAGGAAGTCCACTTGCCGCGCCAGTTCCTTGGTCTGATACACCGCCGCCGGAATCTCGATCATCACGCCAACCGGCGGCATCGGCACATCGCAGCCTTCGTCGCGGACTTCACCCCAGGCACGGTGGATCAGGTGCAGGGCTTCTTCCAGTTCGTGGATGCCGGAGATCATCGGCAGCAGAATCCGCAGGTTGTTCAGGCCTTCACTGGCCTTTAGCATCGCGCGGGTCTGGACCAGGAAGATTTCCGGGTGGTCGAGGGTGACGCGAATGCCACGCCAGCCGAGGAACGGGTTGTCTTCCTTGATCGGGAAGTATGACAGCGACTTGTCGCCACCGATGTCCAGGCTGCGCATGGTCACCGGTTGTGGATGGAACGCAGCGAGCTGCTCGCGATAGATCGCCAGTTGCTCTTTTTCGCTCGGGAAGCGCTGGTTGATCATGAACGGCACTTCGGTGCGGTACAGACCGACACCTTCAGCGCCACGCTTCTGCGCCCGTGCCACGTCCGCCAGCAGGCCGGTGTTGACCCACAGCGGCATGCGGTGGCCGTCGAGGGTTACGCACGGCAGATCCCGCAATGCATCCAGGCCGAGGGCCAGCTGCTTCTCTTCCTCGACCACTTCGGCGAACTGCTTGCGCAGCACTTCACTGGGGTTGGTGTAGACCTCGCCGTGATAACCGTCGACGATCATCTGGATGCCGTCGACCTTGGAATACGGCAAATCGACCAGGCCCATCACCGTCGGAATGCCCATGGCCCGCGCCAGGATCGCCACGTGGGAGTTGCCGGAACCGAGTACCGAGACCAGACCGACCAGCTTGCCTTCCGGCACCTCGCCGAGCATCGCCGGCGTCAGTTCTTCGCTGATCAGAATACTGTTGTCGGGGTAGACCAGAGTTTGCTGACGCTCTTCCTGCAAGTAGGCGAGCAGGCGGCGACCAAGGTCCTTGACGTCGGACGCGCGCTCACGCAGGTAAGCGTCGTCCATCAACTCGAAACGGTTGACGTGTTCGGTGACCACCTGACGCAACGCGCCTTGGGCCCACTGGCCGGTCTTGATTACGGTGGTGATTTCGCTGCCAAGCGAGGCATCGTCGAGCATCATCAGATAGACATCGAACAGCGCGCGCTCTTCAGGACGCAACTGGTTCGCGAGTTTGGCAGACAGGGCGCGCATGTCGGCGCGCACGCCTTCGATGGCGGTCTTGAACAGCCCGAGTTCGGCGGTGATGTCGGTGATGGTCTTGTCCGGCACCACGTCCAGATCGGCTGGCGGCAACATGACCACGGCGGTACCGACCGCCGCACCCGGCGACCCCGGTACGCCGACGAACTTTGCTTCCTGGATACCCTTGCCCTGACGCCCCAGACCACGGATCGAACCGGTAGCCTCGGCGTGAGCGATAACGCCGGCGAGCTGCGCGCTCATGGTGACGAGGAAGGCTTCTTCACCCTCATCGAACTGGCGGCGTTCCTTTTGCTGAATGACCAACACGCCGACAACACGGCGGTGGTGAATGATCGGTGCCCCCAGGAACGAGGCGTAGCGTTCTTCACCGGTCTCGGCGAAGTAGCGGTAACGCGGGTGATCCGCGGCGTTTTCCAGATTCAGGGGTTCTTCACGCGTGCCGACCAGACCGACCAGACCTTCGTTGGGTGCCATGCTGACCTTGCCGATCGAGCGCTTGTTCAAGCCCTCGGTGGCCATCAGCACGAAGCGATTGGTCTCGGGGTCAAGCAGGTAGACCGAGCAGACCTGGCTGCCCATGGCCTCTTTGACGCGCAACACAATAATCCCCAACGCCGCCTTGAGATCCTTGGCGGAGTTAACTTCCTGGACGATCTTGCGCAGCGTATTGAGCATGGCTCGGGGTCGAACTCCGTCGTCAGTCGCGCGATAAAAGGCGCGGGGCAAGCTCTTTGAGAGCGCGTCGATAAACCTCGCGCTTGAATGTCACCACCTGGCCCAACGGATACCAATAACTGACCCAGCGCCAGCCATCGAACTCCGGTTTACCGGTCAAATCCATCCGCACCCGCTGCTCGTTGGAGATCAGGCGCAGGAGAAACCATTTTTGCTTCTGGCCGATGCACAGCGGTTGGCTGTGGGTCCGGACCAGACGTTGCGGCAAACGATAGCGCAACCAGCCCCGGGTGCAGGCGAGAATTTCAACATCTTCGCGTTCCAGGCCCACTTCTTCGTTCAACTCGCGGTACAAGGCGTCTTCCGGAGTCTCCTGGGGGTTGATCCCGCCCTGTGGAAACTGCCAGGCATCTTGATTGATACGGCGAGCCCATAGCACCTGTCCGGCATCATTCGTGAGAATGATCCCGACATTGGGGCGGAAACCATCGGGGTCGATCACGGCAACAACCTCGCAAACGCATGTCGCCGCATTGTTCCACAAAGGTTGTGAAGGCAGCAACGAGCCGGCCTACCTTATGTGCACTCTTGTGAAAAGTCCGTATTCTGGACGCCTTTCTACAGACTTTTCAGCGAGTAACTGCAATGCGGCTGGCTTTATTCGACTTGGACAACACGCTTCTGGGCGGCGACAGTGACCACGCCTGGGGCGATTACCTGTGCGAGCGCGGCTTTCTCGACGCCGTCGCCTACAAGGCACGCAACGACGAGTTCTATCAGGACTACCTGGCCGGCAAGCTGGATAACGATGCGTACCTGAACTTCTGCCTGGAAGTCCTCGGTCGCACCGAGATGGCCACGCTGGACCAATGGCACCTGGATTACATGCGCGATTGCATCGAGCCGATCGTGCTGCCCAAGGCCATCGAACTGCTGGCAAAGCACCGCGAGGCCGGCGACAAACTGGTGATCATCACCGCGACCAACCGTTTTGTGACCGGGCCCATTGCCCAGCGCCTCGGTGTCGAAACCTTGATCGCCACGGAATGTGAAATGGTGGATGGCCGCTACACCGGACGTAGCACCGACATTCCATGCTTCCGCGAAGGCAAAGTCACAAGACTGGCTCGCTGGCTGGAAGAGAGCGGGTATTCGCTGGAAGACAGTTATTTCTACAGCGACTCGATGAATGATTTGCCGTTGCTGGAGCAGGTGGCGAATCCGATTGCTGTCGATCCGGATCCGAACTTGCGGGCTGAAGCCGAGAAGCGTGGGTGGCCGGTGATTTCGTTGCGCGATTGAAATCGCCTTCGCGGGCAAGCCTCGCTCCTGTAGGAGCGAGGCTTGCC
>DQGF01000370.1 GCA_003525045.1 Pseudomonas sp.
TGTAGCGCTTCATGAACGGATAACTGAAGGCCAGCGCCAAGCCGCCAAACGAGAGCCAGACCGTGGCCGCGTTGGTGCAGAGCACCAGCAGGAAGCTCACGCCCATCAGCAGCGCGAAGAACACCAGGGCTTCCTTGGAGCTGATCTTGCCACTCACCAGCGGTCGCTGCTCGGTGCGCTTGACGTGGCCGTCGACCTTGCGATCGGCCCAATCGTTAATCACGCAGCCACCCGCACGAGTGAGCACCACCCCAAGTACGAAAATCACGATATTGGCCAGCGAGGGTGAACCCTTACCGGCAATCCACAGCGCCCACAGCGTCGGCCACAGCAGCAGATAGATGCCGATCGGCTTGTCCATGCGCGTCAGCTGAATGAAGTCCCAGGCCCGAGGATTCAAGTGGTTCAGGGACTTGAGCAGGCTCTGGTACATCAGCAGTTCTCCGGATGGGCGCGGGTAGCGAGCCACAAGGTCGGCAGGAAGATCTCGGCCACCAGCACGCTCAGGGCGCCACGGTCGAAGCGCGAACGGCGGCCCCACAACTCAGGTGCTCGAGATTCTGCTGGCAGCCACTGCTGAGGATAGTGACAAACCTCGATAGCGCGGCGTTGAAACGCATGATCGCAGAACAGCAATTCACCCAGAGAGCGGCTGCCCAGTTCGTCCATGTGCAACCCGTCGCCCTGCAACGCACTACGCGACGCCACGCTGCGAGCAAATACCCAGGCTTCGCCATGCCCGCGCAGATACACCTCGCGCACCCAGCCCTCGCTGCCTTCGGCCAGGTCCAGCGCGGCACATTCGTCGGCGCGCAGTGGCTGCCAGCCTTCGAACAGCGGCGTGACACTGAAACCGTCATTCGACAAATGGGTCAGCCGTCGGGTCAGCGAACCTTCATCGAACAGCCAGTCAAGGGTAGGCGTGTCGGGGAGTGGCGCCAGTTGGCTTTGAGGGAGCCAGAGCGGCGTCGCAGAGGGAGATTTTGAGTGCGGCACAGTGAGTCATTATTGGCAGCAAATGAGGCCGCGAGCTTACCATGTCATTCGGCGATTTTGATTGATCCGCCCCTCGTTGCGCCGAACAGACTTGCATCTGCCGAGCCCGATCAGTACAAAACGCCCCTGAGCCGGGCGGCAGTGCTCCAATCATCGACGTTCGCGCCGGCAAAAGCCTGAATCCTGAGGATGTAACTGAATGAAAAAGTGGCAATGTGTGGTCTGCGGCCTGATCTATAACGAAGCCGATGGCTGGCCGGATGACGGTATTGCGCCGGGCACCCTGTGGCAGGACGTGCCGGAAGACTGGCTGTGCCCGGATTGCGGCGTGGGCAAGATGGATTTCGAAATGATCGAAATCAACTAAGAATTAGAGGAGTAAGGAATGAACGCACCTGTCGTGATCGTAGGCACCGGGCTGGCCGGCTACAACCTGGCCCGGGAGTTTCGCAAACTCGATGGCGAAACCCCGCTGCTATTGATTACCGCAGATGACGGACGCTCCTACTCCAAGCCGATGCTCTCCACCGGTTTCGGCAAGAACAAGGACGCCGATGGCCTGAGCATGGCCGAGCCGGGCGCCATGGCCGAACAGCTGAAGGCCGAAGTGCGCACCCACACCCGTATCAGCGGCATCGATCCGGGCCACAAACGGCTGTGGATCGGCGAAGAATCGGTGATCTACCGCGACCTGGTTCTGGCCTGGGGTGCAGAAACCGTACGCGTGCCCATCGAAGGTGATGCGGCTGATGGCGTGTTCCCGATCAACGACCTGGAAGACTATGCCCGCTTTCGCTCGGCAGCCGCCGGCAAGCGTCGGGTGTTGTTGCTCGGTGCCGGCCTGATCGGGTGTGAATTCGCCAATGACCTGATCCTTGGCGGTTACGAGGTGCAGCTGGTTGCACCCTGCGAGCAGGTGATGCCGACCCTGCTGCACCCGGCAGCCGCCGCGGCGGTCCAGGCCGGGTTGGAAAGCCTCGGTGCACGCTTCCACCTCGGGCCTGTGCTTAACCGCCTGCAGAGAGTCGCTGACGGGCTTGAAGCGCATCTGTCCGATGGCCAGGTCATTCCTTGCGACGTGGTGGTGTCGGCCATTGGCCTGCGCCCGCGCATCGACCTGGCAGCCGCTGCCGGTGTGCAGGTCAATCGTGGCGTGGTGGTCGACCGACACCTGAAAACCTCCCACGCCAATATCTACGCGCTGGGGGATTGCGCCGAGGTCGATGGGCTGAATCTTCTGTACGTCATGCCCCTGATGAGCTGTGCGAGAGCGCTGGCACAGACCCTTGCCGGAAACCCTGTCGCCGTGAGCTACGGCCCGATGCCCATTACCGTGAAAACCCCGGTCTGCCCATTGGTGGTATCGCCGCTACCTCGGGGCACGGAAGGCGTCTGGACGGTCGAAGGGCAAGGGGCCGACTTGAAGGTTTTATGCCGCGATGCCGACGGAAAGCTGCTGGGTTATGCCCTGACAGGCGCGGCGGTGATGGAAAAACTCGCACTGAACAAAGAGCTTCCACCACTGCTGGCGTAAATACCGGTCGTTCTGTCGGAATCACCCCGCTTTTGCCCCTACAAAGGTCGCGCCGAGACTGGCGCGGCCCTGCCGTGCGTGCCATCCTCACTCCTGTCTGCCGCAGAGTAGAGCATCTGCGGCGCCTTAGGCGCTGTTCCAACGAGAGCAGCACGGACATAACAACAAAAAACCGTCAAAGGGGCTTCACTAATGCGTAAACCAGAACTCGCCGCTGCAATCGCGGAAAAAGCAGACCTCACCAAAGAGCAGGCCAATCGCGTTCTCAACGCCGTTCTCGAAGAAATCACCGGCGCTCTGCACCGCAAAGACAGCGTCACGCTGGTGGGCTTCGGGACCTTCCTGCAACGCCATCGCGGTGCACGTACGGGTAAAAACCCGCAAACCGGTGAGCCAGTTAAAATCAAGGCCAGCAACACCGTTGCCTTCAAGCCGGGCAAATTTCTGAAAGACAGCGTTAATCCATAATTGCGGCGTACTTCCTGAATGACAGGGATAACCGTATTGAAAAATGGGCATGCCGATTGAATCGGATGCCCATTTTTTATGGATATTATTCAGCCAGATTCTATAAAGGGGACATCTGGGAGGCGTGCGAAAAGTGTGACTTGGCGGTCATCCTACGGGAAAAGCGGTTCATCTTCCTCTAAAGCAAGCAGGTGGTGGCGTTCTTGTTTGAAGCCGCTACACTGCGCCAGCCGTTCATTTTTCTCTTGAGGCTGTGCGCATGAAATTTCGTTTTCTGCTGTGGATGCTGGGTTTGTTGATGGGTAAGGCCAGTCGGACTAATCCTGCGTTTCAGCAGCAGTTGGGTGACAAGGAACTGGTGTTTCAACTGCAGACCCTGGACGGGAAGGTGGCGCGGCATTTCTTTGTGAAGGGTCAACGTATCACCAGCAAATCCGGCGAATATGCTGAGCCGGCGTTTGCGATTGCCTTTAAAGATGCCACCTATGGCTTCGCCACGATGCAGGCGAAGAACAAGCAGTTGGCGTTCATGACGGGGATTCAGGACAAGTCGATTCAGATCAAGGGCAACCCGGCGCTGGTGATCTGGTTTCAGGGCTTGACCAAGTATTTGAAGCCGAGGAAGGCCAAGGCTTGAGGTCTGACAGTTAGGGCGGGTTGGATTCTTCGCGGGCAAGCCTCGCTCCTACAGGATCGTGTTGTTTAACCCATTGGGGAACGACGCAAATCCTGTAGGAGCGAGGCTCGCCCGCGAATGCTTTCAGGGTTGGCTGAACTGCGAAGCCAGTTCGCGCAGCAGCACTTCAGCCTCAAGTACTTTGCTGACAACATCGTTGGCCTTGTCGCGAGTCAGGCCCAGGCGCTCCAGCAGGGCGTCGGGGATGTCTTTGACCGGGCCGGAGCCGATGCCCCGGCTGCGCAGCAGACGTACTGCCAGGCAAACGAGGTTCGGGTATTCCGCATAGGCGCCGTCGTAGCTCGGGTCGTGCTGGAAGCGCAGGGCGGTGGCCAGTTCATCGGGCATGTCCCAGTAGCGCATCAGCCAGGAGCCGATCTGTTCGCGGCTGATGCCCAGCAGGTGTTGTTCCACAAAGCTGTGGCACAGGTGCGGGTTGACCTCCAGGTGGCGGCAGATCAGCGAGAAGTGCGGTGGGAATACGTGGGCCAGCAGCAAATAGCCGAAGTTGTGCAGCAGACCCGCGAGGTAGGTCAGGCCGGCCTCAGGGCGCTGGGCGCGCGGCATGGCGCGGGTCAGACCTTCGATGACGGCGGCGGTGTAGATCGACTGCTGCCAGTACGGCGTGGTCTGTTGCGGGTGATCCTTGGGCAAGCTCAGGGTTTTGCCCAGGGCCAGGCCCAGCGCCAGATTGATCACCAGGTCGAAACCCAGCACCCGGACGATGGCGTCTTCCACTGAGCGGATCTTGCCCGGCGAGGCGTAGTAGGGTGACGCCGCCCAGCTGACGACTTGTGCGGCCAGGGCCGGGTCGGTTTCCACAACGCCGGTGATGTCGTCGATGGTGGCGTTGGGGTCGACTCGCAGCTTGATGATTTTCTGCGCGGTCGCGGCCAAGGGCGGAATTTCGATGGTCTCTTCCAGGCGTTGCTGGATGCGCCGCGCAGTGAACACTTGAACGGCCTGGCTGATTTCCTGACGGTCATCGTCGGGCCGATCGAGGTTCGGGCGGATGCTGGTCAGGGTTTCGCCGAAATGAGCGGCGCTGGCCTTGGCCAGCAGGGTTTTGAAGTCTTCGCGGGTGACTTCCAGCAACACGCCCGGCTCACCCGAGTTGATCAACAACTTCGGTTCGCGCAGCAGGCTTTCTTCATAAAGACACGGCGAACTGGTCAACGCGGGCAGGCCAGGCAGCAGGCTCAGGTTGTGTTTGCCGAGCATTTTTACCAGCCGTTCGGTGGACACGGCGGTCAGGCGGCGGCCTGTGAGTTCGGCGAGGCGGTTGAGGTCCAGCAATTGGCTTTGAGGGAACAGCACCATGAGCGTGCCGACCGCATCGTCGACCAAAACCGCCTGCACTTTGCGCGCGGCGTTTAGGCCGTGGTGGTCGAGGACTTCCTCAAAGGCGATGCCCAGCTTGCCCAGCAGCAGCCGAATTGCAGACGAAGTATGCGGGGTTTCGGGGACGAGGGCAGCGTCAGTCATGGGTGTGATCCGTTCTCAAACAGTTGCAGAAGTATAACCATCATGTTTAACACGGTGGTCCGGAAACTGCGACGGTGTTCACACCTGGCCGTATTGCTGCCCGTGGCGCAGCCAGCGGTCGAGCAGCGGGCTGACATGGTCCGGCCAGCGCTCAAGCAAAGCCTGGGCCGCGTCACGCACAGCAGGTAGCAAGTCGGCGTCGCGCATCAGGTCCGCGACCTTGAATTGCAGCAGGCCGGTCTGGCGCGTGCCGAGCATTTCGCCAGGGCCGCGCAGTTCGAGGTCTTTTTCGGCGATGACAAAACCGTCGTTGGTTTCGCGCATGATGCCCAGCCGCTGGCGACCGATTTGTGACAGCGGTGGGTGGTAGAGCAACACGCAATGACTGGCGGCACTGCCCCGACCGACGCGCCCGCGCAACTGGTGCAGTTGCGCGAGGCCCAGCCGTTCGGGGTTTTCGATAATCATCAGGCTGGCGTTGGGCACGTCGACGCCGACTTCGATTACAGTGGTGGCGACCAGCAGTTGCAGGTTACCGGCCTTGAATTCGGCCATCACGGCGGCTTTCTCGACAGGCTTCATGCGGCCGTGGATCAGCCCGACCTTCAACTCGCCAAGGGCGGCGGTGAGGTCTTCATAAGTGGTTTCGGCGGCCTGGCAGGTCAGCTCTTCCGACTCTTCGATCAGTGTGCAGACCCAATAGGCCTGCCGCCCTTCGGCACAGGCACCGCGCACCCGTTCGATGACTTCGACGCGCCGGGTGTCGGTGACCAGCACCGTGTTTACCGGCGTGCGACCGGGCGGCAGTTCGTCGAGGATCGAGGTGTCGAGGTCGGCGTAGGCGCTCATGGCCAGCGTCCGCGGAATCGGCGTGGCAGTCATGATCAGCTGATGCGGACACATCCGCCCGCCGACGCCTTTCTGCCGCAACGCCAGGCGCTGTTGCACGCCGAAGCGGTGCTGTTCGTCGATGATCGCCAGCGCAAGGTTCTTGAACTGCACCTCGTCCTGGAACAGCGCGTGAGTGCCGACCACCATCGGCGTGCCGTTGGCGATCTGCTCCAGCGCGGCCACGCGGTTCTTGCCCTTGAGCTTGCCCGCCAGCCAGGCGACTTCGATGCCCAGCGGTTCGAGCCAGCGCTTGAAGGTGATGAAGTGCTGCTCGGCGAGAATTTCGGTGGGCGCCATCAGCGCCACTTGATAACCCGCCTCCAGCGCCTGTAATGCAGCGAGGGCAGCGACCACGGTTTTGCCCGCCCCAACGTCGCCCTGGATCAGCCGAAGCATGGGTTCGTGCTGACTGAGGTCGTAGGCGATTTCATTGCCGACCCGTTGCTGGGCGCCGGTCGGGGTGAAGCCAAGATTGGCCAGGTATTGGGCGGGCAGCCTGGTGGCTTTTGGCATCGCTGGCGCGCGAAGGGAGCGCATGCTTTCGCGTAGACGCTGCTGGGACAGCTGGTGGGTCAGCAGTTCTTCGAAGGCCAATCGGTGCTGCGCCCAGTGGTGACCGAGGGCGAGTTCGTCGACATCGGCATCGGCCGGCGGGTGATGCAGGTAGCGAATCGCATCGGCCAGCGGCGCCAGTTGATAGTCTCGCGCCAGCTCGGTCGGCAGCCAGTCGGGCAGGCTGGTCGGGCCGAGCATGGTCAGGGTTTGCATGCACAGTTGGCGCAGGCGCTGCTGTGTCAGGCCTTCGGTGAGCGGGTAGACCGGGGTCAGCGTTTCGTCCACCGGCGGTGGCTCGTCGCCGGTGATGGCGCGGTATTCCGGGTGGTAGATTTCCAGCCCCGAGGCCCCGGGCCGCGCTTCGCCGTAGCAGCGAATCCGCGTGCCACGCTTGAGGCCTTCTTTCTGGGCGTTGCTGAAATGGTAGAAGCGCAGGCTGACCCCGCCGGTGCCGTCCTGCAGGCGCACCACCAGGCTGCGGCGACGGCCCATGACCACGTCGGCGCCGCTGACGGTGCCTTCGATGACGGCGTCCTGGCCGGGTCGCAAATGGCCGATTGGAACCACGCGGGTACGGTCCTGATAGCGCAGTGGCAGGTGAAACAACACGTCCTGAAGATTCTCCAGGCCGACCTTGGCCAATTTCTCTGCCATGGCTTCGCCGACACCCTTGAGTGCCGTTACCGACACTTGCGATAACTCGGTCATGGCTGCGGCTTAACCGGCAACCACCGGCGCTGGCGGCTTGGCCACCGAGCACAGGCGAATGGAGTCAGCGAGGATCTCGATGGCTTTGGGCCGCGGGAAGCTCGCGCGCCAGGCGATGGCCACGGTGCGGAACGGCACCGGCGGCGACAGTGGGCGTACTTCGATCACGCCGGGGGCATAGTGATGGCTGTCCACGGCCGAGAGCGGCAGGATCGAGATGCCGAGGCCGGACGCGACCATGTGGCGGATGGTTTCCAGAGAGCTGGATTCCACCGTGGTGTGTTTGGCGCCGTCGTTGCCTTTGGTCAGGGTCGGACAGGCTTCCAGCACCTGGTCGCGGAAGCAGTGGCCTTCGCCGAGCAGCAGCAGGCTCTTGTCGTTAAGCAGGGCAGCGTCGATGGATTCTTTTTGCGTCCAAGGGTGCTGGGCCGGCATCAGGACGTAGAACGGCTCGTCATAGAGCTGCAAGGTCAGCACGTCGGCTTCGTTGAACGGCAGGGCGATAATGATCGCGTCGAGCTCGCCGTTGCGCAGTTTATCGCGCAGCACATGGGTGAAGTTTTCCTCGATGTACAACGGCATCTGCGGGGCAACCCGGTGCAGTTGTGGAATCAGGTGCGGAAACAGGTACGGGCCTACGGTGTAGATAGCGCCGACTTTCAGCGGCGCGGTCAGCTGGTTCTTGCCGGCCTGGGCCAGTTCGCGGATGCCTTGGGCCTGCTCCAGGACTTTCTGTGCCTGGGCCACGATGCCTTCCCCGACCGGGGTCAGGCGCACGGCGCTTTTGCTGCGCTCGAAAATCAGCACACCGAGTTCATCCTCGAGTTTTTTCACGCCCACCGACAGCGTCGGCTGGCTGACATGGCAACGCTCGGCCGCGTGGCCGAAGTGCTGCTCTTGGGCGAGGGTAACGATGTAGCGTAATTCTGTGAGGGTCATAGCAAGCGTCCATGAAGTTGCGGGCCAAGCATACCGGCTGCAATCGATAGACGCACGTTATCAGACGTAGGAGCGAGCTTGCTCGCGAAAAACCTGAGACCGCCGCGGGGTTTCAGGTTTCGAGCGTTATCCTTCGCCTCCTTCGCCTCCTTCGCCAGCAAGCTCGCTCCTACAGAAGTTCAGCGGTGTTTTAACGCCGGCGTTTTTCCAGCGAATAAACAAAAGGTGCAACAATTTCGATGGAGCCGTTGTTCAGCATGTCGGCCGGTGGCTTGGGCAGCGGTTGCGCGCGGCGGATCATCTCCAGGGTCGCCCGGTCCAGATCGGCGTTGCCGGAGCGGCCCACCAGTTCGAACGACAACACGTTACCCTCGGCGTCCACCACGAAGCGCAGGCGGTTCAAACCTTCCTTGCCTCGTGCCTGTGCACTGGCCGGGTACTTTTTGTACTTGGCCAGGTGGGCGAGCAGGGTGCCTTGCCAACTGGCCTTGGCCGCTTGCTGCGCCGCCGATGGTCCCGGTGCCGGTTGTGCGGATTTCTCCGTCGGTGCCTGAGTCGGTTGGGTGTCGGCCGGTTTTTCCTCGGAAGGTTTTTCCTTCGGCGGCTCCGGTTTTTTCTCCACAGGTTTAGGCGGTTGAGGCTTCGGCTTGGGTTTGACCGGCTTCGGCACGGCAATCTCGGCCTTCGGCGCTTCAGCCAGCTTTGGTATCGGCAGTTCTTCCACCGGAGCCGGTGGCTGTGGCGGCGTTATCACCTTCGGCGGTGCCGGCGGTGGCGGGGCCGGAACCGGCGCCAACTCGACCATCATCGCCTGCGGCGGCAGCTCGATCGGTGGGCGCGACGTCCAGTTCAGCGCGAGCGCAATGGCCAGCGCATGGACGCCCAGCACCACGGCCAGGCTCCCGCTGTAACGCGTCAGCTTTTGGCGCGTCGTGATCATTTCTTGACTGCCGTCTCGAGTCCGACCAGGCCGACCTTCAGGTAGCCGGCGGAGCGCAGGTTGTCCATCACGCTCATCAGGTCGCCGTAGTCCACGCCTTTATCGGCCTGGAAGAAGATCGTCGTGTCTTTCTTGCCCTTGGTCTTGGCGTCCAGAGTGGCGCCGAGCGCTTCGGCCTTCACTTCTTCTTCGCCGAGGAACAGACGTTGGTCAGCTTTCACACTGAGAAACACCGGTTTCTCTGGCCGTGGCGCCGGTTTGGCGGTGGAGGCGGGCAGATCGACCTTGATGTCCACAGTGGCCAGGGGGGCGGCCACCATGAAGATGATCAACAGCACCAGCATCACGTCGATGAACGGCGTGACATTGATTTCGTGGTTCTCGGCCAGATCGTCGTCCGCGCCTTCTTTCAAATGCAGGCCCATGGCCGATTACCCCACTTTCACCATGTGCGGTTGCGAGCTGCGCTCAGGCTGGTGGTCGAGGTCGCGGCTGACCAGCAGCAGGACTTCTGCCGACGCGTCGGACACCTGCGCCTTGTAACCGGCGATGGAGCGGGCGAATACGTTGTAGATCACCACCGCTGGAATCGCAGCAACCAGACCCAGTGCGGTTGCCAGCAGGGCCTCGGCGATGCCGGGGGCCACGACGGCGAGGTTGGTGGTCTGGGTTTTGGCGATGCCGATGAAGCTGTTCATGATGCCCCACACGGTGCCGAACAGGCCGACGAACGGCGCAGTAGAACCGATGGTGGCGAGCACGCCGGTGCCACTGCTCATGTTGCGACCGCAGGCAGCAACCAGGCGCTCGAGGCGGAAGGCGACACGTTCCTTGATGCCTTCTTTCTCGCGGTTGTTGGTCGACAGGCGCATTTCTTCCAGGGCGTCGTGCACCAGCAGGTTGGCGAGGGTACCGGCCTTGGTGGCTGACGCGCTGGCTTCTTTAAGGGTGGTGGCTTTTTTGAGGTGGACGATCTCGTGGCGCAGACGACGCTTGGCGCCCATCAGCTCGAAACCCTTGGCGATCCAGATGGTCCAGGTGATGATCGAAGCGATGGCCAGACCGATCATCACGATTTTCACGATGATGTCAGCGTTCTGGTACATGCCCCATGGCGACAGGTCATGGGCCATGCCCAGGGTGTTGTCGGCTTCGAGGACTTCCGGAACGTCTTCAGCGGTGGTGTCTACGGCCTGGGCCGGGTCGGTTGCAGCTGGCGTTGCGGCAGAAGCGGCTTGATCGGCCGGTGCCGCAGCCGTAGCGGCCGGGGTGGCAGGCGCTTGTGCGTCAGCGAAAGCGGCGGTTGGCGCCAGCATCAGGCTGAGCAGCAGGGCGGCCACTGCGCTCCAGGCGCGAGGTCGTTTGGTAGGCGAAGCGGGGAATTGATTGCGTGTCATGCTGGCCGGACCTGAGAAAGAAAAACGGTAGATGCTCTTCCAGGCCTCGTGAGGCCGAGAACAAAAGTGGCGGGCATTATTGCAAGTAATTCTTGTTAACAAAAGTAATAGAGTATCTTTTTTTCCTGCATTGCTAGCCGCTCGTCCATTGCCGGCGCTAGTCTGTGGCTTTCCGATAGGAGTTTTTTGATGTCCGCGCCTTCTGTTTTGATCGCCGGTTGCGGTGATGTCGGCAGTCGTCTGGCCACGCAATTGCTGGCCGAACGATGGCAGGTTTATGGACTGCGTCGCAGTGTTTCACGCTTGCCGACCGGGGTCATCGGTGTTGCTGGTGACTTGTTCCGCGAGCAATGTCCGGTCGATTGGCCGAGCGGGCCGCTGGATTATCTGGTGTACAGCGCTGCCGCTACCGAGCACGACGAGGCGGGTTATCGCGCCGCTTATGTCGAAGGTTTGCAGCATGTGCTGGGCTGGTTGAAGCAGCATGGCCAGAAGCCAAAGCGGGTGCTGTTTGTGTCCAGCAGCAGTGTTTACGGTCAGCAGGAGGGGGAGTGGGTCGATGAAACTTCGCCGACCATTGCTGCAGGCTATTCAGGTCGCTTGATGCTGGAAGCAGAACAAGTGGCGCTCCAGAGCGGTATCCCCGCCAGCATCGTTCGCCTGACCGGCATTTACGGTCCGGGCCGTGAGTGGTTGCTGACCCAGGTTCGTCGGGGGTATCGCGTGGCAATCGATCCGCCGTTGTACGGCAACCGGATTCACGTTGATGACGCGGCAGGGCTGTTGGCGTTTCTGCTGGTGGCGGATCGACGCGGTGTGGTGCTGGATGACTTTTATATCGGCGTGGACGACGCGCCTGCACCGCTGGCGGAAGTGGTGGGCTGGTTGCGTGAGTATCTAGGGGTGACTGAATGGGCAGAGGATGCGAGCGTGCGTCGCACTGGCAGCAAGCAGTGCAGCAATGCGCGGGCGAAGGCGTTGGGCTGGACGCCGACGTATCCAAGTTATCGCGAAGGTTATGCCGCCATTCTTGAAGGCCGCTGCTAACTTCCAAACGCCCAAAACCACCTGTAGGAGCGAGGCTTGCCCGCGAAGGCGATGTAACAGCCGACATAGATGTTGGCAGTTATGACGCCTTCGCGGGCAAGCCTCGCTCCTACAGGTGTTTTGCGTTGGCCTTAAGGCCGGTTACTGCTTCTCGAGCAACCACTTGCGCTCACCCGGCGTGAACTGAGGCATTTCGTCCGCTTTCGCCGTGTTCACAGCCTGGAGAATTTCCAGTTCTTTGCCTTTGCGAGCAAAGATCCAGGTGTTGCCCTGGCCGTTCAGTTGCAGCCACATGTTGTCATTACCGCCGCTCATCGAAGCGCAATCGCCAGCCAGGCAGAGGGCGTAACGATCGGCGCCGGGCAGGCCGGCTATCTGGCCGTCAGCCTGGAATTGCACGGTGTTGCCTTCACCGGGCCCATTGACGACTTTCCAGCTGCCGCCCATATAAGAGGAATACAGTGCGCGCTCGAAACTGGCGCCAAACGGTGCGCCGTCCGGTACCTGAACCTGTGC
Organism: Pseudomonas sp.; assembly: GCA_003525045.1. Classification (GTDB taxonomy): domain Bacteria; phylum Pseudomonadota; class Gammaproteobacteria; order Pseudomonadales; family Pseudomonadaceae; genus Aquipseudomonas. Next base: position 12,153 of record DQGF01000370.1, read on the forward strand.
CCGGTCGAAGACCTGTTCCGGCTCGTTCTCACTGGCGGCCTGGCTCAGTTGCTTGCCATCGCGCTTCAGCTCACTACCGGAGCTGCCATAAAAATCGACTTTCCAGGCACCGGACTCTTCGCCCAGCAGCTTGCCATCGACGTTTTCAAAACCGTTGGTGTAGCGGGCCTGACCGGCCTTGGTGTTGACGTCCCATTCCAGGTTCGGGCCATAGGCCTGGAGCGCTTCACGCAGGGGACCGCCTTTGGATGCAGCATCGATCGCCACCTGGTTGATCCAGGTGCCGCTGATGTCACGGTCGGCAGGGTTGCTGGCACAACCGCCCAAGAGCAGGGCGACCAGCGAGAGAGCAAGCGCTTGGCGCATGGTGGAATCCTTTCAGAACCCTTTCTTTACAAGATCGGTCGGCGCAGCCTTTGAGGGCTGCGCCGTACGCATTTACTCGATGACCAGGATGGCATCCATTTCAACCTGCGAACCCTTCGGCAGGGCGGCTACACCGATGGCGGCGCGGGCAGGGTAAGGCTGGTCAAAGTACTTGCCCATGATCTCGTTGACCTTGGCGAAATGGCTCAGGTCGGTGAGGAAGATGTTCAGTTTGACGATGTCCTTGAACGAACCCCCGGCCGCTTCGGCCACGGCTTTGAGGTTCTCGAACACCTGGACGGTCTGGGCTTCGAAGCCTTCAACCAGCTCCATGGTTTTTGGGTCCAGAGGAATTTGACCCGACATGTAAACGGTGTTGCCAGCCTTGATCGCCTGGGAGTAAGTACCGATGGCGGCCGGGGCCTTGTCGCTGGTGATTACAGTCTTTGTCATGAATGACTCCTTGTAATGGCTAGGCAATGTGGGCGAGCTATGCACGCATGCGGGTGATGCGAATCACACCGGTCAAGGCGCGCAGTTTTTTGATCACGCGGGCCAGGTGCACGCGGTCGTGCACGCTGACCACCAGTTGGACCACGCTGATGCGACCATCACGTTCGTCCATGCTGATTTTTTCGATATTGCCGTCGGCCGCGTTGACGCTGCTGGCCAGCAGGGCGATCAGGCCGCGCTGGTGTTCCAGTTCGACGCGCAGTTCAACGTTGAATTCGCCGGTGACATCCTTGGCCCACGAAAGCTGGATGCATTTTTCCGGATTGTGACGGATTTCGCTGATGTTGCGGCAGTTGTCCAGGTGCACGACCATGCCTTTGCCTGCGGACAGGTGGCCGACGATCGGGTCCCCGGGGATTGGCGTGCAGCACTTGGCATAGCTGAGGACCAGGCCTTCGGTGCCACGAATCGCCAGCGGACCTTCCGCGCTTGGCAACTGTTCGCCTTCGCCGAGCAGGCGACGTGCGACCACGTAAGCCATGCGGTTGCCCAGGCCGATGTCTTCGAGCAGATCTTCGATCAATTCAAGACGGTATTCCGCAAGCATGGCCTTGACGCGCTCGGCCGGGATTTTGTCCAGGGAGCTGTCGAAACCGTTGAGCACCTTGTTCAGCAGGCGTTCGCCGAGGCTGATGGATTCGGAGCGGCGTTGCAGTTTCAGCGCATGACGGATGTGGGTCCGCGCCTTGCCGGTCACCACGAAGTTGAGCCACGCCGGGTTCGGCCGTGCGCCGGGAGCGCTGACGATCTCGACTGTGGAGCCGCTTTGCAGCGGTTCGGACAGCGGTGCGAGACGGCGATTGATCCGACAGGCAATGCAGCTGTTGCCCACGTCGGTGTGCACCGCATAAGCGAAGTCGACTGCCGTGGAGCCTTTTGGCAGCTCCATGATCCGGCCTTTGGGCGTGAACACGTAGACCTCGTCCGGAAACAGGTCGATCTTCACGCTCTCGATGAATTCCAGCGAGTTGCCGGCGCGTTGCTGCATCTCCAGCACGCCTTTGACCCACTGGCGCGCGCGGGCATGGGTGCTTTTCGGTTGCTCGTCGCCGCTGGATTTGTACAGCCAATGAGCGGCGATGCCGTTGTTGGCCATCTCCTCCATTTCGCGGGTGCGGATCTGGATCTCGATCGGAACACCGTGCATGCCGAACAGCGTGGTGTGCAGCGACTGATAGCCGTTAGCCTTGGGGATCGCGATGTAATCCTTGAAACGCCCCGGCAACGGTTTGTACAAATTATGCACCGCACCGAGCACGCGGTAACAGGTGTCGACCTTGTCGACGATGATCCGAAACGCGTACACGTCCATGATCTCGTTGAAGGCCCGACGCTTGCCGCGCATTTTCTTGTAGATGCCGTAGAGGTGTTTCTGGCGACCGCTGACCTCGCCCTGAATGCCATCGATGGCTAGGCAGTGACTGAGGGATTCTTCGATCTTGTTGACGATTTCCTTGCGGTTGCCCCGGGCGCGTTTGACTGCCTGGTAGATCCGTGCGGAACGCATCGGGTGCATCGCCTTGAAGCCGAGGTCTTCGAATTCTATGCGGATGGCGTGCATGCCCAGCCGGTTGGCGATGGGCGCATAGATTTCCAGGGTTTCCTTGGCGATCCGTCGGCGTTTTTCGCCAGACAGGACTTCCAGCGTGCGCATGTTGTGCAGGCGGTCGGCGAGCTTTACCAGGATCACGCGAATATCGCGCGCCATGGCCATGGCCATTTTCTGAAAGTTTTCGGCCTGGGCTTCGGCTTTGGTCTCGAAATTCATCTGGGTCAATTTACTGACCCCGTCGACCAATTCGGCCACGGTTTCGCCGAACTGCGCTTGCAGCGCTTCCTTGGCAATGCCGGTGTCTTCGATCACGTCATGTAGCATGGCCGCCATCAGGCTCTGATGGTCCATGTGCATGTCGGCAAGAATGTTCGCTACCGCGAGTGGGTGCGTGACGTACGCCTCACCGCTGCGGCGGCGCTGGCCATCGTGGGCTTGTTCGGCGTAGAAATACGCTCGACGGACCAGGTTGACCTGGTCCTTGCCGAGGTAGGTCGATAAGCGAGCGGCGAGGGCGTCTATGCTCGGCATGATGACTCCTGCCGTTCGCTGTGATCCCGCGCCTTGCTACGTCGACCAGGCATAGGCTTAGACGGCCTCGTTGGACTCGTCCTCGAACGCTGCGAACAGCGGTTCGTCTTCGACGATTTCAGCATTGGCGATGAACTCATAGCTCATCAGGCCTTCAGCGATTTCACGCAGCGCTACAACGGTAGGCTTGTCGTTTTCCCACTGAACCAGTGGCTCTTTGCCGCCGGTGGCCAGTTGACGGGCACGTTTGGTGGACAGCATGACCAGCTCAAAACGGTTTTCCACGTGGTTTAGGCAGTCTTCAACAGTTACGCGGGCCATGGTATTCCTCGGAGCGAATGCAATATGCGCGCTGCCCGGTTGGGCGAGCGGACTCAACAGTTTAAAAAATCACCAGCGTTTAGGGAAGCGCTGATTTTTTGCCCAGCTCTTCAACGCGCTATAAGTGCCAATGTAAAGCCCTTGCAACGGTTTTGGGAAGAGCTGTTCAGCCGAGCAATTCAGCCAATAATTTACCGTGACGCTGTTGCTGACGCTTCTGATGCAACTGATTGGCGCGGAAAATGGCCTTCAGATCGTCCAGTGCGTGGGCGAAATCGTCGTTAATGATCAGGTAGTCGTAGTCGACGTAGTGGCTCATCTCGCTGACGGCTTCGCGCATCCGGCCTTCGATGATTTCGTCGCTGTCCTGGCCGCGATTGGTCAGGCGTTGACGCAAGGCTTGCTGACTCGGCGGCAAAATGAAGATCGAACGAGCCTGCGGCATCAATTTGCGTACTTGCTCGGCGCCTTGCCAGTCGATTTCCAGAATCAGGTCGTGACCTTCATCCAGCGTCTGCTGCAAGTGGCTTTGCGAGGTGCCGTAGAGATTGCCGAACACTTCGGCGCGCTCCAGGAAATCGCCGTGTTCGATCATCTTCACGAATTGTTCACGCGAGACGAAGTTGTAGTTCACGCCGTCCACTTCCCCCGGACGCATAGCGCGGGTGGTGTGGGACACGGAAACCCGGATTTGCGGCTGGGCGTCGATCAGCGCCTTGACCAGGCTGGTCTTGCCCGCGCCCGAAGGCGCGGAAATGATGTAGAGAGTGCCGGTGCTGTGGGTCATGTCGGGTTTGCCTTACTCAATATTCTGCACTTGTTCGCGCATCTGCTCGATCAACACTTTGAGGTTGACCGCAGCCTGCGTGCTGCGTGGGTCGAAGGCTTTGGAGCCCAATGTATTGGCTTCGCGGTTGAGTTCCTGCATCAGGAAGTCGAGGCGCCGACCGGCAGCGCCACCGGACTTGAGTACCCGGCGAACTTCGATGATGTGGGTGCTCAGGCGATCCAGTTCTTCGGCGACGTCGCTTTTTTGCGCGAGCATGACCATTTCCTGCTCCAGCCGCTGCGGGTCCATTTCGGCCTTCATGTCGGCAAAGCGGTCGAGGACTTTCTGGCGCTGGGTGGCGAGCATCTGCGGGACCAGTTCACGCAGGGTCACCACGTCTTCTTCAATAGAGGTCAGTCGATCGTTGATCAACCGCGCCAGCTCCGCGCCTTCACGCTCGCGGCCGGCCTTGAGTTCTTTCAGGCCTTCGTTGAACAGCGCCAGGGCTTCGGCATTCAGGGCTTGCGGGTCGGTCGCATCGCCCACCAGCACGCCAGGCCAGGCCAGGACTTCCAGTGGATTCAGTGCGGCCGGATTCTTGATCAGGCCGGCGATGGTCTCGGCAGCCGCGACCAATTGCGCGGCGCGCTCGCGATCCACTTGCAGGGGTTTGTCGGTGTTTTCTTCGGTGAAACGCAGGGTGCATTCGAGCTTGCCCCGGGAAATTCCTTGACGCAGCGCTTCGCGGACCGCGCCTTCGAGGTCGCGAAACGATTCCGGCAGGCGCAAGTGCGGCTCCAGGTAGCGGCTGTTGACCGAGCGCAGTTCCCAGCTCAGGGTGCCTTGGGCACCGGCTTTTTCGACGCGGGCGAAGGCGGTCATGCTGTGCACCATGGAGGTACCTCGCAATTCAGGTCCATGCGTTACCAAAGGTTTCGCGGACCCGATCTATATGAATTTAAGCCCAGAGGCAGCAAAGGCGCAGGATTGTAGCGCAGTGGGACGGATGCGCCCAAACACACCGTGTGACAAAGAGCTGCAGGCCGTCGGCTATGCTCTATTGCGGGCCTTCAGTCGTCGGCTGGATTTTTTAGAAGTGCCCAGGCGCGGCCCAGGGCTCTATAATGCTCCGCAGTTTTCCGTCCCCGTACAGGTATTCCCTATGAAACGTCCAAGTGGTCGCGCTGCCGATCAGCTCCGCTCGATCCGCATTACCCGCAACTACACCAAACACGCCGAGGGTTCTGTACTGGTCGAGTTCGGTGATACCAAAGTCATCTGCACCGTCAGCGTCGAAAACGGCGTACCGCGGTTCCTCAAAGGCCAGGGCCAGGGCTGGTTGACCGCCGAGTACGGCATGTTGCCACGCGCCACCGGCGAGCGTAACCAGCGTGAAGCGAGCCGCGGCAAGCAAGGCGGTCGCACTCTGGAAATCCAGCGTCTGATCGGTCGTTCCCTGCGCGCTTCGCTGGACATGTCCAAGCTGGGCGACGTCACCCTGTACGTCGACTGTGACGTGATTCAGGCTGACGGCGGCACCCGCACCGCGTCCATCACCGGTGCCATGGTTGCATTGGTCGACGCCTTGAAAGTGATCAAGAAGCGTGGCGGCCTGAAAGGTGGCGACCCGCTCAAGCAAATGATCGCTGCCGTTTCGGTCGGCATGTATCAGGGCGAGCCTGTGCTCGACCTCGACTACCTGGAAGACTCGGCTGCCGAAACCGACCTGAACGTGGTGATGACCAGCACCGGCGGCTTCATCGAAGTCCAGGGCACTGCCGAAGGCGCACCGTTCCAGCCTGAAGAATTGAACGCTATGCTGGAACTGGCGAAAAAAGGCATGACCGAAATCTTCGAGCTGCAAAAGGCTGCACTGGCCGACTGATCGAACCCGATCCAGGCAAGGAGACCTTATGAGTGACGAGCAACAGCTGCTTCCCACGCCGAGCAAAGAGGTTCGGCAGTGGGCGATGTTTTGTCACCTGTCCGCCTTGCTGGGGATCTGGATTCCGTTCGGTACGCTGATCGGCCCGCTGATTCTGTGGCAGATGAAGCGCGAAATGGATCCGTTTGTCGATGCGCAGGGCAAGGAGGCGCTGAACTTTCAGATCACCGTCGCGATTGCCTCCGCCATTTCCATCTTGCTGATGGTGGTGGTCGTCGGGTTCTTCCTGATCGGTCTGGTGGCGATCGGTGCACTGGTGCTGACGATTATTGGCGGCGTGAAAGCCAATGAAGGGGTGCCTTATCGGTATCCGTTCACCTGGCGGCTGATTAAATAATCACCGTTTCCCCTGTAGGAGCGAGCGGTGTGTCATATGCACCGCGTTATCGTTCTTCGCGGGCAAGTCGGAACGCCGCACCGCTCGCTCCTGCAAGGGCATTGCTTTTTCAGCGCGCTGACTTGTAGAACCTCGCTTTATTAGTTGAATACCTCTTTCTTACACTTTTAGTCACAACTGCAAAGCTTCAGTGCCGCCTATGTGCTTGGCAATGGCACTTGGCGATTGATAAAGTTGCGCTACGTAATATTTAACAAGAAATATTTCGATCCCTTCAGACCATTGACGGTCCCTGAATCTAAAACCAATCAGTGTTGACACGCATCAACCTGTTCAAGTGGCGTGTCTGGGTAAAAAGTTCGCCCCTGAATGTATATCGAAGAATATCCCGATGGTTCAGCTCGATTTTTATGGAACACTTGTGGCCGCCTCTTTAGTACTTTTGCTGGGGCGCGGACTTGTCGCACGTGTCGGTTTTTTACGCACCTACAATATCCCTGAGCCTGTAGCGGGCGGCCTGGTAGTTGCCCTGGTTCTCTTGGCTTTGCGAGGCCTTGACGTTGAAGTTCGATTTGATACTTCACTGCAGACTCCCTTGATGTTGGCGTTTTTTGCCACCATTGGCTTGAGTGCAGACTTCGCCAGCCTGAAGAAAGGCGGGCGCGTAGTGGGGGTTTTTGTACTGGCGGTCACCGGGCTTTTGGTGGTCCAGAATGCCATGGGCATCGGGCTCGCAAAGACGTTGGGGCTCGATCCTTTGATGGGCCTGCTGACAGGCTCAATTTCGTTGGCGGGCGGACACGGTACAGGCGCTGCGTGGGGAACGACGTTCAGTGAAAAGTTCGGCCTGGCTTCCGCCTCTGAGCTTGCGATGGCCTCTGCGACGTTTGGCTTGGTGCTGGGCGGTTTGATTGGTGGTCCGGTCGCTCGCCTGCTCATCAAGCGTGTGCAGACACCCGGCTGCGATCACGAAAAGCCACGGCTGCCAAAGGGCTTTGAGCAGCCGAACAAAGAGCGCTCGATCACGCCATTTTCGTTTATCGAGACACTCGCTCTGATTGCCGTCAGCTTACTGGCAGGCTCCCTCCTGAATAGTCTGCTCCACGAAACCGCGTTTGAGTTGCCGACGTTCGTTTGCGTCTTGTTCGTGGGGGTGCTTTTACGCAACGGGCTTTCAGCACTTGGCCTGTATCAGGTGTTTGAGCGTGAAGTGTCCGTGCTGGGGAATGTCAGCTTGTCGCTGTTTCTAGCGATCGCACTAATGTCGCTCAAACTGTGGGACCTCGCCGCACTGGCTTTGCCGTTCTTCATCATCCTGGCTGCGCAAACGTTGGTCATGGCGCTGTTTGCGATATTCGTGACCTTTAGAGTCATGGGTAGTAACTACGATGCGGCAGTACTGGCGGCAGGGCACTGCGGTTTCGGACTGGGTGCCACGCCAACTGCCATCGCTAACATGCAAGCGGTGACACAGCGCTACGGACCTTCGCAGATAGCGTTCCTGGTGGTACCCATGGTGGGGGCTTTCTTCATCGACATCATTAATGTCATCGTGATCAAGTTGTACCTTGCGCTGCCGTTTTTCGCCGCTGCATGACGTTCAAGTCACTAGGCCTGTGGCGATATAGCGCATAAAAAAATGCCCGTATCTTGCGATACGGGCATTTTCTTCAGCCGGCCAGCAGATTGCCTGGTTTTCACACAGTCTGAGCAATGTCGGCTTTTTGTGTCAGATAAAAATGCTCAGATGGTCAGCGTCCAGTCGTAATCCACGATCAACGGTGCGTGCTGCGAGAACCGTGGCTGACGTGGCAGGCGCGCGCTACGTACGAAGCGGCGCAGGCCCGGGGTCAGCAGCTGGTAGTCGAAACGCCAGCCGAGGTTGAGCATTTCCGCCTGTTCGTTGTCCGGCCACCAGCTGTACTGGTCACCTTCACGGCTGACTTCGCGCAGAGCATCGACATACCCCATGTTGCCGACAATCTCGTCCATCCAGGCACGTTCAGGTGCCAGGAAGCCCGGGGATTGCTGGCTGTCGCGCCAATTCTTGATATCCAGCTTCTGTTGCGCCACGTACAACGAGCCACAATAAATGTACTCGCGACGTTTGCGTCGCTGTTTATCCAGATAACGGGCGAAATCGTCCATTAGCTTGAACTTTTGGTTCAAGTCTTCATCGCCATTCTGCCCCGAAGGAAGCAGCAAGGTCGCGATGCTGACCTTATCGAAATCGGCTTGCAGGTAGCGCCCGTAGCGGTCGGCCGTCTCAAAGCCGAGACCGCTGATGACTGCCTTCGGTTGCAACCGCGAATACAAAGCCACGCCACCTTGGGCGGGAACTTCGGCTTCGCAGGCATAAAGGAAGTAGCCATCCAGTTGGAAGGCTGGATCGTCCAGTTCAAAGGCGGAGGCGCGGGTGTCCTGTAGGCAGATGACGTCGGCATTCTGTGCTTGCAGCCAACTGAGCAACCCTCGCTCCACTGCAGCCTGAATACCATTGACGTTCACACTGATGATCCGCATAAATGGCCCCAAAAATCGCGTGCGTGTATGATACACGGCGTCAACCTAATTAGCTAAATCCGTGGTATTTGGGGTTTTTTTCATGCAAGCGTATCAGCGCGATTTCATTCGTTTTGCCATCGATCGCGGCGTTTTGCGCTTCGGCGAGTTCACCCTGAAGTCCGGGCGCACCAGTCCTTACTTCTTCAATGCCGGCCTGTTCAACTCGGGATCGGCCCTGGCACAGCTGGGTCGTTTCTACGCGGCGGCCATCGTCGAGAGCGGCATTCCCTTCGACGTACTGTTCGGTCCGGCCTACAAAGGCATTCCTTTGGCAGCGACCACCGCAGTGGCCCTGGCCGAACACCATGAGCGTGATTTGCCATGGTGCTTCAACCGCAAGGAAGCCAAGGCTCACGGCGAAGGCGGTAGCCTGGTCGGCGCACCCTTGACCGGCGACGTGCTGATCATCGACGACGTGATCACCGCTGGCACCGCCATCCGCGAAGTGATGCAGATCATCGCTTCCCAGGACGGCGCCAAGGCGGCCGGCGTGCTGATTGCCCTGAATCGCCAGGAGCGTGGCAACGGCGAGTTGTCGGCGATCCAGGAAGTGGAACGCGACTTCGGCATTCCAGTGATCAGCATCGTCTCGCTGAACCAGGTGCTGGAGTTTTTGGCGGATGATCCGCAGCTCAAACAACACCTGCCAGCCGTAGAAGCCTACCGCGCCCAATTCGGCGTCTGACACCGATCTGTAGGAGCGAGGCTTGCCCGCGAAGGCGTCGTCACATTCAACCGTGATGTGACTGCCAGATCGCTTTCGCGGGCAAGCCTCGCTCCTACAAGGGATTGCGCAGGCAAAAAAAGACCCCGCTCAGCCAGGCTGAGCGGGGTCTTTTTATAGGTGCTGCTTAGTGACGCTTGCGATTGCTGATCAAGGTACCCACACCGGTATCGGTGAAGATCTCCAGCAGAATCGCATTCGGCACCCGGCCATCGATGATCAGCGAGCTACCTACGCCGCCTTGCACAGCTTCCAGCGCGCAACGGATCTTCGGCAACATGCCGCCGTAGATGGTGCCATCGGCGATCAAATCGTCAACCTGTTGGGTAGTCAGACCGGTCAGGACCGTGCCCGACTTGTCCATCAGGCCGGCGATGTTGGTCAGCAGCATCAGCTTCTCGGCTTTCAGCGCTTCGGCAACCTTACCGGCCACCAGGTCGGCGTTGATGTTGTACGACTCGCCATTGGCACCGACGCCGATTGGCGCGATCACCGGGATGAAATCGCCTTTGACCAGCAGGTTCAGCAGGTCGGTGTTGATCCCGACCACTTCGCCTACCTGGCCGATGTCGATGATTTCCGGCTGGGTCATCTCCGGTGTCTGGCGGGTCACGGTGAGCTTCTTCGCACGGATCAGCTCGGCGTCTTTACCGGTCAGGCCGATGGCGCTGCCGCCGTGACGGTTGATCAGGTTGACGATGTCCTTGTTGACCTGACCACCGAGGACCATTTCCACCACGTCCATGGTCTGCGCGTCAGTCACCCGCATGCCATCGATGAAGTGGCTCTCGATCGACAGACGCTTGAGCAGGTCGCCGATTTGCGGGCCGCCGCCGTGCACGATGACCGGCCGGATGCCGACCAGCCGCAGCAGCAGGACGTCCTTGGCGAACTGCTCCTTGAGGTCGGCCTGCTCCATCGCCGCGCCCCCGTACTTGATCACGAGGGTCTTGCCCTGGAAGGCACGGATATAGGGCAGCGCCTCGATGAGCACTTCGGCGCGCTGCACCAGCTCCGGGATCGGCGTCATGCGCTCGTCCACCTTCTACCTCGTCCGCCTCATAAGATGTAGCGGGAGAGATCCTCGTCCTTCACCACGTCGGCCAGCTGCGCGTGCACGTACTCCGCGTCGATCACGAGCTCCTGCCCCACCAGGTTCGGGGCGTCGAAGGAGATCTCCTCCAGCAGCCGCTCCATCACCGTGTACAGGCGGCGGGCCCCGATGTTCTCGGCCCGCTGGTTCACCGTGAACGCGATCTCGGCGATGGCCTCCACCGCGTCGGTGGAGAAGCGCAGCGCCACCCCTTCCGTCCTCAGCAGCTCAACATACTGTCGGATCAGGGCATTCTGAGGTTCGCTCAGAATGCGGATAAAATCCGGCCGCGTCAAGGGCTCCAGCTCGACCCGGATCGGGAA
>DQGF01000365.1:0-1172 GCA_003525045.1 Pseudomonas sp.
ATGCAGGTAGGGGTTTTGTTTTGCCTGGAATAAAATACGCGACCCGGCCACAGCACAAATTTGCACAGTTATTTTCGTTTCAGAACACTAGAATAGGTCCAACTTTTTCGGAGCCAGAGCCTCTATGCCAGATTCGGTTGACGCCCCCGGGCTGTCAGAATTACCACTGGACAACTTGGTGGCGTGTCATGAGTGCGACTTGCTGATGCGCAAGCCCGAGCTCGCCCATGGCGAGAAAGCCCTGTGTCCGCGCTGTGGTTACGAGCTCTACGCCCATCGGCACAACGTAGTGCAGCGCAGTCTGGCTTTAGTGATCGCGGCTCTGTTGTTGTTTGTCCCGGCGAACTTTTTACCCATCATGCAGCTCAATCTACTCGGGCAATCGTCGAACGATACGGTCTGGAGTGGGGTTGTCGGTCTTTTTGATTCCGGCATGCAGGGTGTTTCGGTGATTGTGTTCCTGTGCAGCATGGGAATCCCCTTGATCAAGCTGCTCTGCCAGCTGGCCGTATTGCTCAGTATTCGTTTTGATATCGGACGCAGCTACGGCTTGTTGATCTACCGCATTTATCACCACCTGCGCGACTGGGGCATGCTCGAGGTCTACCTCATGGGCGTGCTGGTGGCAATCGTCAAGCTGGCAGATATGGCAGCCGTTACCGTTGGCCTTGGCCTGGCGTGCTTTATCGGTTTGTTGTTGGTCCAGGTCTGGTTGGAGGTGGTCATGTCACCCCATCAGATCTGGCAGGCTTTATCAGGAGAGGATGCCCATGCGGGCGATTGATGCAGGCATTCTGATTTGCGCCGAATGCCATGAATTGAACAAGCAGGAAGCTGACACCGACGAGCAGTTCTGCACCCGTTGTGGTGCGCTGGTTCACGCACGCCGCCCAAACAGTGTGATGCGTACCTGGGCGCTGCTGGTCACCGCCGCGGTGCTCTACATCCCGGCCAACGTGCTACCGATCATGACTGTCAGTTCGCTGGGCAAGGGTGATCCAAGCACCATCATGTCCGGTGTGATCCAACTGGTTCAGCACGGCATGATTCCCATTGCGGCCGTGGTGTTTATCGCCAGTATTGTGGTACCGACGTTCAAGTTGGTGGGCATCGCATTGCTGTTGTTTTCGGTGCAACGCCGCCAGCCGCTCTCGGCTCCCCCGCGGATCTGG
>DQGF01000365.1:1449-9534 GCA_003525045.1 Pseudomonas sp.
GCACCGCCCCCAGCCGCTCTCGGCTCGCCAGCGGATCTGGATGTACCGCTTTATCGAGTTCATCGGCCGCTGGTCGATGCTGGATATCTTTGTGATCGCCATCCTGGTGGCGGTTGTGAATTTCGGACGGCTTGCCAGCGTCGAAGCCAATCTTGGCGCCATCGCTTTCGCCAGTGTGGTGATTCTGACGATGCTTGCCGCCGTTACTTTCGATCCCCGACTGATTTGGGATAACACGGAGTCGGATGACGACCATGACTGATTTGCCTACAGCGAAAACCCGACCGGCCTCGAATTGGTCCGCTATCTGGGTGTTGCCCCTGATCGCCTTGATCATCGGTGGCTGGCTTGGCTGGCGTGCCTACAACGAGACCGGCATCGAGATTCAGGTGCGTTTCGACAGCGGTGAAGGCATCCAGGCCAACAAGACCGAGGTCGTCTACAAAGGCATGTCCGTCGGTAAGGTGAAAACCCTCAAACTCGACGACGAAGGCGCCTCCAAGGGCGTTATCGCCACCGTCGAAATGAACAAGGACGTTGAGCAATACCTAAGGACCAGCACACGCTTCTGGCTGGTCAAGCCGAGCGTGACCCTGGCCGGTATCACCGGCCTGGAAACCCTGGTTTCGGGTAACTACGTCGCGATCAGCCCGGGTGAAGGCGAGCCGACTCGCAAGTTCAAGGCGCTCGCCGAAGAACCGCCGCTATCCGACGCCCAGCCCGGTCTGCACCTGACCATCAAGGCCGATCGTCTCGGCTCGCTGAACCGTGGCAGCCCGGTGTTCTACAAGCAGATCAGGGTCGGCCAGATCAAAAGCTACCTGCTGTCCGAAGATCAAGGCACCGTTGAACTCAAAGTCTTTATCGAACCCACCTACGCCAAGCTGGTGCGCAAACACACGCGTTTCTGGAATGCCAGCGGCATCAGCATCGACGCCAACCTGTCGGGCGTGAAGGTGCGCAGCGAGTCCCTTGCCAGCATCGTCGCCGGCGGCATCGCGTTCGCCACGCCGGAAAATCGCAAGGACAGCCCGGCCACCGATCCGAGCCTGCCGTTCCGTCTCTACGAAGACTTCGATGCCGCTGCCGCCGGTATTCGGGTCAAGGTCAAACTCAGTGACTTCGAGGGCCTGCAAGCCGGTCGCACGCCAGTGATGTACAAAGGCATTCAGGTCGGCACGCTGAAAGCGTTGAAGATCGATCCGGATCTGTCCGCCGCCAGTGCCGAGTTGACCCTTGATCCCCTGGCCGAGGATTACTTGGTTGAGGGCACTCAGTTCTGGGTGGTCAAACCGTCGATCTCCCTCGCCGGTATCACCGGCCTGGAAGCCCTGGTCAAAGGTAACTACATTGCGGTGCGCCCCGGCGATAAGGGCGCCGCACCGCAACGCGAATTCGTGGCACGGCCCAAGGCGCCGCCGCTCGACTTGCGTTCGCCGGGGCTGCACCTGGTGCTGTTCACCGAAAACCTGGGTTCGCTGGACGTCGGGAGCCCGATTCTCTACAAACAGGTCAAGGTCGGTTCGGTCCAGAGCTATCAATTCTCGCGGACCAAAAAGCAGTTGGTGATCGGCGTACACATCGAGAAGGAATACGAAGGCCTGGTCAACGCTTCGACCAGGTTCTGGAACGCCAGCGGCATTACGCTCACGGGTGGGCTGACCGGTGGAATCCAGGTCAAAAGTGAATCGCTGCAAAGCCTGATGGCTGGCGGTATCGCCTTCGAAACGCCGCTGGCAACGGCGCCATTGCAGAAGCGGATTCCGCGGTTCCGTCTGCACGCAAACCATGAAGAAGCCAATCAGAAAGGCACTGTGGTAACGATCAAAGTGGATCGCGCCGATGGCTTGCGTAGCGGCACGCCGATTCGTTTCAAAGGTCTTGATGTCGGCAAGATTGAAGACGTCGACCTCAGCGATGACCTGCAATCGGTGCTGCTGACGGCACGCATTACTGAAGTGCCGGAGCGTATCGCCCGGGCTGGCAGTCAGTTCTGGGTGGTCAAGCCTGAACTGGGTCTGATCAAGACCTCCAACCTTGAAACCCTGGTCACCGGGCAGTACATCGAAGTGCAGCCGGCTGCGAAAAACCTGGGCCCGCAAAAGAACTTCGTGGCCCTGGCCAATCCGCCGGAAGCCGCCAAGCAGGAAGCCGGCTTGAGCCTGGTCTTGAGCGCTGCCCGCCGTGGTTCGCTGAAAACCGGTGTGCCGGTGACGTATCGCGAAATCACCGTAGGCAAGGTGACGGGGTATGAACTGGGTCAGACCGCTGATCGTGTATTGGTGCGGATTTTGATCGAGCCGAAATACGCGCCATTGGTACGCAGCGGCACGCGTTTCTGGAACTCCAGTGGCTTCGGTTTCGACTACGGCTTGTTCAAAGGCGCGACGATGCGTACCGAATCGCTGGAGACGCTGATTCAGGGTGGAATCGCTTTCGCCACGCCGGACGGTGAGCGCATGGGCAGTCCGGCGCGACCCGAGCAGACGTTCCCGCTGTTCGACAACTTCGAAGAGGAATGGCTGACCTGGGCGCCGAAGATTTCGATCGGTAAGTAGCAGGCAATTATTTGGCTGTCTGTGATGCCGCCTTCGCGAGCAGGTTCGCTCCCACAAGGGGATAGGCTGCGTATGCAGAATTTGTGACCAGCACCGATCCAATGTGAGAGCGAGCCTGCTCGCGAAGAGGCCCTGAAGAACGCTGAAAGAACCTGCTAGACGTCCACAAAAAAGGCCGCGATCCATTGGATTGCGGCCTTTTTATTGGCTTGAGTTAAGTCAAATCAGACCGCATCCAGCTCCGGTTCATCGGCTTCGACAATAACTGCTGGCTTCACCTCATCATGCCGACGAATGTACTTCCAGTCCGCCTCGTCAATGTAGATCCCGTTCGGCCCGCTACCCCCTTCCAGGTCAATGGCAACACTGGCGCAAACCTGCGGTTTCACACTGGCCAAAATCGGCACGAAGCCCAGTTGCAGACTGGTTTCCAGCAGTGCGGCCTGGTTCTTCTCATCGATGTCCGCCGCCTCGTCGAGGTAGTACGGCAGGCGCACGCGACCGGCCTGGTCGCGGTCCATCAAGTGCAGTAACAAGTACATGTTGGTCAGCGCTTTGATGGTCATGGTGGTGCCGTTGGACGCCGCACCGTCGATGTCGGTGTGAATCACTGGCTGACCGTTGACCTTGGTGATCTCGAACGCCAGTTCGAACAAGTCCTTGAGCCCGAGCTGGTTGTGGTTTGCCGCCACCAGTCGCGCCAGGTATTCCTTGGCTTCTTCGTTCTTGTTGTCCTGATCGGCGCTTTGGTTCAGATCGAAGACGGAAAGGGTTTCGCCTTCTTCGTACTGGCCGGCGCTGTGAATGATCTGGTCGATGTGCTTGAGCGCTTCCTTGTTCGGCGCAAGCACGATGCGGAAACTCTGCAGGTTGGACACCTGACGCTTGTTGATCTCGCGGTTGAACAGGGCCAGTTGGTGCTCGAGGCTGTCGTAATCACTGCGGATGTTGCGCAGGGTCCGGGCGATGTCGGTGACCGCCGCACGGCGCGCCTTGCCGAGGGTCAGAGCTTCGTCGGTGCGGTGCGCGTACGCGTTGATCAGTAGTTGCAGGCGACGCTCCATGTCGTCTTCGCTGTCGAACTTGGCCACGCCCTTGAGTCGAACCTGAGCGTAGAGCGCCTCGATCTGACCATCGCTGCGCTGTAAACCCTGCCAGCTGTCCTGATAGTCGTTGAGCAGTGGCAGCAGGTTATCCATGGAGTCGTCGACCGGGTCCATGAACGGCATGCCGAACGGCAGGTCGGCCGGCAACAGCTGACGGCGGCGCAGGGCGTCGTCGAGGGTGCGTTGCTTGGCCTCCATGTCGCCGATCTGCCGGCCAACCAATTGCAGCTTGGCCGACAGTTGCTGGACGCGCTCGGTGAAGGCATCGCTGGAACGCTTCAACTCGTCCTGAGCCGCTTCCAGTTGCGCCAGCTGCTCCAGCTTGTCGCCTTCCTCGGCGCTCAGGGTTTGTGCGCGACGGAAATCTTCCAGGGCTTTCTGCGCGTCCAGCACTTGCTGGTACAGGGCTTCGGTCTGGGTCTTGCTGGCCGCGCGGTCGGCGGCCACGGCCTGTTGGGTTTTCAGTTGCTTGAGTTCTTTGTCCAGGCGCTCTTTCTGATCGCGCAACGCGGCGCGGTCAGCCAGGGCTTGCAGGGCAGGAGGTTCGATGTGCGACAGGTCGATGGACAGGCCCGGTACTTCGAAGCGTTCGCCTTTGAAACCGTCGAGGATCAGTTCCAAGGATTTGACCCATGCACCGTCCTCATCCAGCGTGATGCCATGCTCACCCAGCGGCAGGCTGAACAATGCGCTGTTGAACAGGCGCATCAGCCGTTCGACATCCTGTTGCGAGAACTCTTCGCGCAGACGGGCGTAGCTGTTGTTGTCGGCGTGATCGAGTTGCTGCTTGACCGACTTCAGGCGTTTTTCCAGATCCCGCAGACGTTCTTCGAGGTCTTCAGCGCTGAACTGTCGCGACTGCGCCAGTGCGCCGGCGAGTTCATCGTGCGCATCCTTGGCCGCGAGCAGTTGCTGCTCAAGGACCTTGACGTCATCGACCAGAGCGAAGCGATGCTTGAGCACCGACAATTCGCCGAGCCAGCGCTGGATGCCGGCGATTTCCCGCTCCAGGCGCATCAGCTCCTGAGTGCCGCCGCGCTGATCGTTTTGCAGGGCATCCTGCTCGTGGCGGTAGTGCTCGGCCTGAATCGTCAGCTCTTCCTTGCGCGCACTGGCGTAATCGGACCAGGTGCCGAGCAGGGAATCGAGCAGGGGTGACAGACGGTGCAATTTGCCGCGCAGGATCTCCCGTTGTTTCACGCCGTTGGCCAAGGCCTCAACCAAAGGACCGGCTGCGACCAGCGAGTGGTAGTCCTGCTCCATGCGCCGTACATCGCGGAAGGCCTCTTCGCACGCGGCAATGTAATCGACGCTGCCGGACCGCAAGCTGTGTTCGAAGGCATCGAGGAACAGCTGCTTGAGCTTGGCCGCGGTGATTTCGCGCATGTGCAGCAGGTTGATGAACAACGCGCGGAAAGTCTTCAGGCTCTGCTCGCTGGTGGAGCGCAGCGGGATCAGCGTCAGGTCCAGCGGGATCGAGGTGTGACCGCCGACCAACAAGCGCCGCAGTTCATCCGGCTTGAGCTCGTAGGCTTTCAGGCCTTCGCGTTCAAGGTTGGTGAACAGCTCTTTCTGGCGCAGGCAGGTGTCGTTTTTCTGGTAGTGGGCCAGATCCAGTTTGCCGGCGTAGGCAAAGAACTGGTGACCGAAACCGCCACCCGGGCCGCGACCGACCACGCCGATCACGTGCGGGCCGTGGGGCAGCGAGACTTCCACCAGGATGTAACTGGTGTCCGAGGCGAAGTAGAAACGCCGGGATTGTTCCAGGCTGTACTTGCCGAAACTCATGTCCGACATGCGCGCCAGGATCGGGAACTGCAAGGCGTTGATCGACGCGGATTTACCGAGGTTGTTCGCGCCGTAAACCGACAACGGTTCTTCCAGCGGGAACAGGCCGAGGCTGTAACCGGCGGTGTTCAAAAGGGCGAAGCGGCGAATGCCGTAGCGTTCCTTGCTCATGCGTCGGTCTCCTGTTCTTCGACAATGGCGCGGGCCAGGGCGTCTTCTTCGCTTTCTTGCGCGAAGTCACTGAGGTCCAGCGGGTCATCGGTTTCCAACAGCTTTTCGTCGCTGTCGTCATCGATCAGCACCGGTGCCGGCAATGGCAGGACACTGTGCAGGCTGGCCGCCAGATCGCGATCCTGTTGCACCGACAGGCACACATCAAGGAAACGGTGCATCGGCGGCAGGAAACGGTAGATGCCGTTTTCTTCGCCGGCGAAACCAAGCTGGGTCATGCGGCGCATGATTTTTTCTTCAAGTTCTTCAACGGTCTGCACTTCGGCCTGAATGAACAGGTCGCGGTACTTTTCCAGCAGCGACGGCAATTCATCGCGACCGAGGCTGCCACCGTCGAGCACGGCAACCGGGTCGCGGCCCTGGTCGGCCAGATGCTCGACGAGGATGAAGGTGAACAGCGCCAGGCGTTGCGCTGTCTTGTTCACCGCCGCCGCGGCGAGGTCCGGCACAAAGTAGTAGAAGCCACGGGTGTCGCAGACCAGTTCAAAGCCCAACGCCCTGAACAGCGTGCGGTACTGGTCCTGGAAGTTCGACAATTGCGCGTACAGCTCGGGATCGCGACGGCTGACGTGGTAGCCCTTGAACAGCTCGCGAAAGATCGGCGCCAGCTGAGACAGTTCGGATAGATCAAGATGCATGTGGGGTGCTCGCAGAATCCTCGGAGGCGCTGTCGCGGGCCGAGAGCAGGGCGAAAGAGCGCAGGCTGACCTGGTGCTCATGAGTGTGGTAATCGCGGCGTTCCAGACGCTCGCGCTTGAAACGTTTTTCCCGCGACAGGCGCGAGAACCAATAGAGCAATTCGTCGGTGGCGCCGTCCGGCTC
Organism: Pseudomonas sp.; assembly: GCA_003525045.1. Taxonomy (GTDB): domain Bacteria; phylum Pseudomonadota; class Gammaproteobacteria; order Pseudomonadales; family Pseudomonadaceae; genus Aquipseudomonas. The sequence continues at coordinate 7,955 of DQGF01000365.1, forward strand.
CTGCTCCAGCAGCCAGGTCATCAGGTCCGGCATCGGCAGGGCGTCTGCGCAGCGTTCGAGCATTTCCCGAACCGTACGTGGTGCGCGCGGTGCTTCGCCTTCCTGGGTTTTGTGGGCCTTGGGGAAACGCGCCGGTTTCGGCTCGAAACGGGCCAATGCGTAAACGTAGGCTTCAACCTGACTGGCGCTGCCGAGGAAGGTGCTTTGCGGGCGAGTGAACATCGGCATCGCCGCTTGTGGCACCGCATCGATGCCTTTGCGCCGGATGGCCGCCAGGGCCAGTGCCGCGCCACGGGTCACGGCATTGTGCCGGCGGGCCTCTTCACGCAGCGGCAGCAGCAATTCTCGGGCATGACGCAGGGTCAGCTGGGCGCTGGTCTGCATTTCGAGGATGCGCGCGTGGGTGCGCAGCAACATGTCGTCATCGACCAGGTGCCCGAGACGCTGTTGTTCGGTGAGCATCTTCAGCAGGACGTTTTCGACCTTGCGCACACCTTGTTCGAAGGCCCCGTCGGCGTTCACCAACTGGATCATCGGCTCGACGTATTCATCCCAGGTCGCCAGCACTTCAGCGTAACGCTGACGTAGCGGAATCTGCCGGTCGCTGGTCTTGGCGCGTTCGGCGACGGCCACCAGGGCCTGTTCGTCATTGGCAAGCTTCTTCAATACGTCCCGTACGCGCATGTCGAGCAGGCGCAACTGGCGCGCCAGATCGTTGCCGTCGCGGATGTCGAAGGCGTCCTGGATGTAGCCGGCCAGACGCTCGAGATGGCGTAGATAGGCTTCGATTTCCAGGCACAGGCCCAAGCGGTGTTCACGGCGCAGGTAAGCGAGGAAATCGTGAATCTGCGCGTTGAGCTCGAAACGGTTCGGGCTTTTCGCCACGGGAACCAGAATGTCGAGGCGAATCCACACGTCCAGCAGGCTGGTGATGTCCTGCGGCGTACTGTCGAGTTGCTGGGCGGCCAGCTGTGAACGCAATTCGTTGAGGCTCAGGGTGCCTTGGTCGAAGTGCTCGCACAGTGGCTCCAGAAGTGCCCAGTGTTCAGCGAGGGCGCGCAAGACGCGCTTGGGTTCGATCATCGGGTTGGCCGGCTGGTTGACGATTAAAGGTCGCGATTGTACTGCATCGAGGCCGATGCGATTCACTCTCGGGTTGGGCTGTCGCCATTTTTCATAGGTGGAAAGACTATCGGTGAAGTCTATCGATCAAGCGCGGGCGATCTTGAGCGAAGGGCGGTAGAATCACCGCACTTCAGTTATCCACAAGTGGCCGACCTTTGCTTATCGAGTCCCGTCGCCGCGCTTATTTGGCCGCCATGCAGGTGGTCAACTGGCTGCCGCGCACCGAATTGCCCTTTGCTGCGCCGTCGCGGCCCGAGTTGCTGCTACCGCCCGAGCCGGTGGTCGTCGCCCCGTTTACGCCGGCGCCATTGGCTGAGTCCCCCGTGGAAGCGCTGGTCAAACCTGCCGAACGGGTAAAGATCGAGGTGCCGCGGCCATCGTTGGCCAGCACACGGACGAACGCCAAGGTCGAAGAAGTGGCGGCCCCGGTCGCGATCAGGGCGCCGATCGTGCCA
>DQGF01000227.1:0-245 GCA_003525045.1 Pseudomonas sp.
TACATGTGGCGCATGCTCGGCGCGGGTGCCGACAGCGTGATCGGCGTCGATCCGAACTGGCTGTTCTTCTGCCAATTTCAGGCGGTTCAGCGCTACTTGTCCGAGCCCAATGCCTGGCACTTGCCGTTTCCCTTTGAGGATCTGCCTGCCAATCTGGAGGGGTTCGACACGGTGTTTTCCATGGGCGTGTTCTATCACCGTCGCTCGCCGATTGAGCACTTGCTGGCGCTGAAGGACTGTCTGGT
>DQGF01000227.1:562-925 GCA_003525045.1 Pseudomonas sp.
AAGGGCGGTGAACTGGTGCTGGAGACGCTGGTGATCGAGGGTGATCAGCAGCAGGTATTGGTGCCGGAAGACCGTTACGCGCAGATGCGCAACGTCTGGTTCCTGCCATCGGTGCCGGCGCTGGAGTTGTGGTTGCGACGTGCCGGGTTCACGGACGTGAAGTGCGTGGATGTCAGCGTGACCACGGTCGAGGAACAGCGTGGTACGGAGTGGATGAAGTATCAGTCGTTGAGCGACTTCCTGGATCCGCAAGACCACAGCAAGACCGTTGAAGGCTTGCCGGCGCCGATGCGTGCGGTGATCGTTGCTCGTAAGTAAAACCCCAGTCTCCTGACCAATGGAGATCAAAATGTGGGAGCGGGC
>DQGF01000227.1:1236-3392 GCA_003525045.1 Pseudomonas sp.
GATCAAAATGTGGGAGCGGGCTTGCTCGCGAAAGCGGTTTAACATTCAACAATGATGTTGACTGACACTCCGCTTTCGCGAGCAAGCCCGCTCCCACATTGGGTCGGTGTTTAGTCTGCTGGTTTCGCGCGCCGGGCCTTGAAGAACTCGCTCAATACCGCCCCGCACTCCTCCGCCAACACCCCACCTTCAAACAGCACCCGGTGATTCAAAAAGCCCTGGGTAAAAAACTGCCCCTGGCTCTGCACAATCCCGGCTTTCGGCTCTAAAGCGCCGTACACCACCCGCGCTATCCGCGAATGCACGATCAATCCGGCGCACATGCTGCACGGTTCAAGCGTCACGTAGAGCGTGCTGCCCGGCAAGCGGTAATTGCTGGCAGCCTGGGCGGCGGCGCGGATGGCGACCATTTCCGCGTGGGCGCTGGGGTCGTTGCCGCTGATCGGGCAATTGAAGCCGCGACCGATGATTTCACCGTCCTGTACCAGCACCGCACCCACCGGCACTTCTCCCAGCGCTGCGCCTTGGGCGGCGAGCGCCAGGGCTTCACGCATGAAATCACGATCACGGCTGCGGTCGATGATCGCGATGGGGCGTATCTGACGCATCAGGCCACCTCGATGGCGGCCATCAGGCCGGTTTCCATGTGATCGATCACATGGCAATGGAACATCCACACCCCCGGATTATCCGCCACCAGCGCCACCTGGGCGCGTTCGTTCTTGCCCAGCAGGTAGGTGTCGGTGAAGTACGGAATCACCTTGTGCCGGTTCGAGGCGATAACCTTGAAGCTCATGCCGTGCAGGTGAATCGGATGTTGATACTGAGTCATGTTCTTCAATTCGAAAATGTAGCTCTTGCCCTTCTCTAACTTGGCAATCGGGCGGTCGGCGCAGGTCTTGTCGTTGATGTCCCAGGCCTTTCCGTTGATCTGCCACAGGCTTGGCCGCTTGCCGTTGTCGACGTTTACCGACACTGAACCCACCCATTCGAAATTGAAGTTGAGTTTCTCTGCATTGGCCAGGTTCGGCTCGGCTACCGGGTTAGCGGGCAGCGCTGGCGGCCACTGGGTCGGTGCATCGGTGTTCGCCACCGAGCGCAATGTGCCCAGGCGTACCGGGCCGTTGCGCAGGGAAAGCTCTTCACCGGCTGGCGGCGCCTTGATCGCCAGGCAAATGCGCATGCCGGGGCCAAGCCAATATTCCTTGCCCAACGGGCGCGGCTCGATGGGATTGCCGTCCAGCGCGTAGATCTGGGCTTCGACGCCAGGGATGTTGAGGCGATAAGTCAGGGTGTTGTCGAGGTTGAGCAGGCGTACACGGGTGATTTGTCCGGCCGGCAACTCGATCACCGCTTGCGATACACCATTGATGGTCGACAAGCGCCCTGCCGTGCCGCCACGGGCCGCTTCACGAGGAATGCTGAACGCGACAAAGGCGCCCTCTTCATCGACATGCCAGCTCTTGAGGCTCAAGGTCTTTTCGTACTTGAAACCGGTGGGCTCGCGCTCTTCGATGATCAGCGGACCGACCAGGCCGCGACCGAGTTCTTCGCTGCTGTTCACGTGTGGGTGATACCAGTAACTGCCGGCGTCTGGCACACGGAATTTATAGTCAAAGTACTCGCCCGGCAGCACCGGAAGCTGCGAGACGTAGGGTACGCCATCCATCTCCAGCGGCAGGCGGATGCCGTGCCAGTGGATGGTGGTCGCGACCGGCAGGTGGTTGATGAAGCGCACCCGCAGCCATTCGCCCTGACGTACGCGCAGTTCGGTGCCCGGCGCCGACGGACCGAACGCCCAGGCTTGGGTCTTGTGCCCGGCCACCAGTTCGACGTCCAGCGGCGCCGCGATCAGCTCATAGTCGTGGCCCGCGTCGGCGTCGGCCATTTTTCCCAACCAGTACCGTGATGCGCCTCCCGCTCCGACACCAACGACAACAAGACCGGCCAGGCCACCGAGAATTTGGCGACGGGTAAAGGACATGAACTCAACTACCTCACGTATCAGCGACAGGCGCGGGGGCCTGTAAAAGGCGAATACGATACACCTGCGGATGAGAAACAGTAAGGGTGGCGCGGCAACCAGTCACAGTCGAACCATGGCCTGGAACGGCATCCGTGGTGAAGGTGGACTCCTGTGGCGAGGGAGCTTGCTC
>DQGF01000227.1:3696-9185 GCA_003525045.1 Pseudomonas sp.
GAGGGAGCTTGCTCCCGCTGGGTCGCGAAGCGGCCCCATATCCTGCACTCGCCATTGCACCAGGCATACCGCGCTGGCTGATTTTACGACTGCTTCGCAGCCGAGCGGGACGGTGCGGCGATCCGACAAGCTCCCTCGCCACAGAGATCCGGTTATGGCTTGAGGCCAGTGATCAGATGTACAACGCCGTCGTCCAGCGTCATCACCCCCGGTATCCCCGCCGCCGTCAATGCCTGCCGATCCAGCCGCCCCACATCCCGCAACTCCACTCGAACCCGGGTCAGCGCCATGGGCTGCTGCGACTTGAGGTTATCCACCCCGCCCAACGCCGCCACGACATTCGCCGCCAACCCGCCAACCGGCTGCGCAACCACCTTCGGCTCATCCACCACCAGATCCGGGGTCAACGCTTTCCAGAACGCCCGCTGCATTTTCTCAAACATGTTCAGTTCTCCAGAACCAATGAAGTATCGACCGTCACCGCGTGATACGACCGCAGCGCTTCGCGCACCTGCTCGGCGCTTTCCAGCCCCAGCACCTGCTGGGCGATGACTTGGCAGTCCACCAGGTCGACTTCGCGAACCGCTGCCTTGATCGCCGGAATCAACGGCACGCTCACCGACAGTTCGTCCACGCCAAGTCCCAGCAACAACGGTACCGCCAGCGTCTCGGAAGCCATCGCGCCACAGACACCGACCCATTTGCCATGGGCATGGGCGGCCTTGACGGTACTGGCGATCAGGCGCAGCACCGATGGATGAAAACTGTCGGCCTGACTGGCGAGACGTGGATGATCGCGGTCCATGGCCATCGTGTATTGGGTCAGATCGTTGGTGCCGATCGAGAAGAAGTCCACCTCTGGCGCAAACAGGTCGGCCATCAATGCCGCGGCCGGCACTTCGATCATGATCCCCAGTTGCAGATCGGCCACCGGGATCTCCAGACGCAGGCGTTCAGTCATGTCCCGGGCCTGACGCCACTCATCGACGCTACCGACCATCGGGAACATGATGCGCAACGGACGGTTGTCGGCAGCACGGAGCAAGGCGCGCAGTTGCGCTTCCATGATGTGCGGGCGTTGCAGGGTCAGGCGAATGCCGCGTACGCCAAGGAACGGGTTTTCCTCTTTGGCGATCGGCCAATACGGCAGCGGTTTGTCGCCACCGACGTCAAGGGTACGCACCACCAGCGGTCGACCGGCGAGGCCATCGAGGACGCGGCGGTATTCGACTTCCTGAGTGGCTTCATCCGGCGCTTGCGAGTGGGCCATGAAAATCAGTTCGGTGCGCAGCAACCCAATGCCTTCGGCACCCTGCTCCACCGCGCTGGTGACCCCGGCACTTTCGCCGATGTTGGCGAACACCTCGACCGCGTGGCCGTCGGTGGTCAATGCCGGTTGATGACGTTGTTCGGCGGCCGCCTTCAGGCGTTGCTCGCGGGTATCGCGTTCTTCGGTGGCGCGCTGCAAGGTTGCAGCGTCGGCATCCACGTGCAGGCGACCGCGTTGGCCATCAAGCAACAACGGCGTACCCGGCGCGAGCAGCAGCACCGCCGCACCTGCGCCCACCAATGCCGGAATACCCAGCGCCCGGGCAACGATCGCGCTGTGAGCAGTGGCGCCACCACGGGCGGTGAGAATGCCGGCAACGCGAGTGGGGTCGAGACGGGCAACGTCGGACGGGCCGACCTCATCCATCACCAGAATGTACGGTTGCTCGGGTTCGCTTGGGGTTTCGATGCCACAGAGTTGCGCCAGCACTCGACGGCCGATATCGCGCAAGTCGGCGGCACGCTCGGCGAGCAAGGCGTCCTGCAACGATTCTTGTTGTTTGGCCGCCGCTTCAATCACCGCCATCCACGCCGCTTCGGCGCTCTCGCCTTGCTTGAGGCGGGTGTCGACTTCATCGGTCAATTCCGGGTCGTCGAGCATTTCCTGGTGAGTGATGAATATCTCGCGAATCGCCTTGGATTTGCTGCGTTCGATCAGGCCTTCGATGTCGCGACGCACATCACTCAGCGCCTGCTTGAGACGCTCGCGCTCGATGGCGGCCGATTCTCCGCGCAGTGGGTAATCAATGGTTTGCAGCACTTGAATATGCGCCGGGCCGATGGCGATGCCCGGTGCCGCGGCGATGGCCTGAACCAGGCTGCCGGACTTGGGCGCGAGCAACACTTCGGCCATCTCAGTCAGCACTTCGCGCTGCTGACTCACGGCCGGCAGCGGCTCGACCTCTTCGCCAAGGCCTTCTTCGATAGCAGCGAGCAAGGCCGGCAGGGCATCGGCGGCGATGCTCGGTTCGGCGATGAACTCCAGCACTTGACCGCGACGGGCGCCGAGGCTGAGCAGTTTGCTCAAGCTCTTCACCGACACCGCGCTGTCCTGGCCATCGACGATGCGCACGCGAATTTCACCTTCGAAACTTTTCGCCAGTTGCGCGAGGATTTTTGCCGGGCGTGCATGCAAACCGTGAGCGTTGGCCAGGGCGATACGAGCGCTCGGCCAGTCCGCCGGCAGTTCACCACCGAGCACTTCGAGGACTTTGCGGCTGCTGGTGGCGCGGCCCAGTTCATGGCCCCGACCTTCGATCAGCAATGCACAAAGACGCTCCAGCAACGCCTGGTGGGCTTCACCGAGGCTGGCCAGGCAGAACAGACCGCTGAGCGGTTGGCCGAGGTAGCGTATCGGTTTGTCCGGGGTGACGAAGGCCAGACCCGGGCGTTTCACCGTTTGCTCGCTGTGCAACCACCACAACCCATCGCCCAGCGGCAGCGCTTCAACCTGTTGCAGCACCGCGGAGAACCCGTTGCTCACGCAGTCGGCCTGGCGCAGTAAACGCGCACCACGCCAGACCAGCTCTTCGAAATCATCGGCAGACACGCCGAGGCCGATCATCTGCGCATCCAGCGCCAGCTCTTGCGGCGCGCCTTGCAGCAGTTTCAACAAGGCTTCGGCGGTACTGGCGCGGCGCAGTGCCTGACCCAGATCGGTCTCACCGAGAGCCCGGGTCAGCAGTTGCAACAGGCGCAGGTGCTCGTCGGATTTGGCCGCAATACCGATCGCCAGGTAAACGATCTGACCGTCGCCCCAATCCACGCCCTCGGGAAATTGCATCAAGCGCACGCCGGTGGAAAAAACCTGGTCGCGGGTTTCCGGGGTGCCGTGGGGGATGGCAATACCTTGACCGAGAAAGGTCGAGCCCTGGGCTTCACGCGCCTGCAAACCGGCGAGATAACCCTCGTCCACCAGACCATCGGCGACCAGGTGCTGGGCCAGCAAGTGCAATGCGGCGGACTTATCCACAGCCGACTGGCCCATGGAAATCTGCTCTATGGTGAGCTCGAGCATGCTTTCTCCTTTTTGGCGCCTTCGCACCAGGTATTGTTTTGAATGATTCCAGCTTAGGCGCTTGGTACGACCTTTTCAGAAGCAGTTCTTTTCAGAGGAGTTTTGGCAGTTTCGCGGCAGAACCGGCCAAAGGCGTCTTAAAGTAGAAAATACGCTTGCTGAAACGTTTAATCTAGAATGAATGGCACGTTACTCGATTATGTCTCATCCTTGAAGTCCAACTTGTCGGATGCGTTGAGACAATGGTCGTCTGCCGGAATCGGGTAGGATTGGCGAAAATGTCGGGGCAAGCTCGAAAAAACAAGGAATTACGAGTTGAAACTCAGTGATATTGCGCAGTTGGCCGGTGTGTCCGTTACCACCGCCAGCTATGTCATCAATGGCAAGGCCGAACAGCAACGCATCAGCAGTGCCACCGTCGAACGCGTGCGCGCGGTCGTTGAACAACACGGCTTCACCCCCAATCCGCAGGCCGCCGGGCTGCGCAGTCGGCACACCCGAACCCTGGGCTTCATTCTTCCGGATCTGGAAAACCCCAGTTACGCGCGGATCGCCAAATTGCTGGAACAAGGCGCCCGGGCGCGCGGCTATCAATTGCTGATCGCCAGTTCCGACGATGCGCCGGACAGCGAACGGCAGTTGCTGCAACTGTTCCGCGCCCGGCGCTGCGACGCACTGATCGTCGCCAGTTGCCTGCCGGCTGGCGATGACAGTTACCGTCAGTTGCAAGCCAAGGGCATTCCGATCATCGCGATCGACCGGGTCATGGAGCCTGAGCATTTCTGCTCGGTGATCAGCGACGATCGCGAGGCCAGCCTGCAACTCACGCGCAGTTTGCTTGAGCCGTTACCCAAGCAGATCGCTCTGATCGGTGCCCGCCCGGAACTGAGCATCAGCCAGGAACGAGCGGCTGGCTTCAAAGAGGCGTTGGCCGGGTTTGAAGGCGAAATCCTGATCGAACAAGGCGAATCGTTCAGCCGCGAGTGCGGCAAACAATTGATGGACGAATTGCTCCAGCGACTGGGTCATCTGCCGGATGCGCTGGTGACCACGTCTTATGTGCTGCTTCAGGGTGTGTTCGATGCCTTGCACGACTTCCCGCTGAAATCCCGCCCGCTGCGCCTCGGTACCTTTGGCGACACGCAGTTGCTGGACTTCCTGCCATTGCCGGTCAATGCCATGGCCCAGCAGCATCAATTGATTGCCGATAAGGCCCTGGCGCTGGCCCTGGCCGCCATCGAGCAGTCCGATTATCAACCCGGCGTGCAGGCCATCGCGCGGACCTTCAAGCAGCGTATTCGTCAGGACTGAATCGTGGAGCTGATCGACAGCCACACCCATCTGGATTTTCCGGACTTCGACGAGGACCGTCAGGCGCTGCTGGCCGAGAGCCGCGCCCTCGGCGTGCGTCGGATAGTGGTGCTGGGGGTATATCAGGGTAATTGGCAGCGGGTCTGGGATCTGGTGCAAAGCGATCCCGACCTGCATGCGGCGTTCGGTTTGCATCCGGTGTATCTGGATGATCACCGCCCTGAAGACCTGACGCAACTCGGCGACTGGCTGACTCGGCTGGCCGGTCATCGGCAGTTGTGTGCGGTGGGCGAGATCGGCCTGGATTACTTCATCGAGACCCTCGACCGTGAACGTCAGCAGGTGCTGTTCGATGCACAGCTTGGGCTGGGGAAGGACTTCAATCTGCCAGCGCTGATCCATGTTCGGCGCAGCCACGCGGCAGTGATTGCCACGCTCAAACGGTTCAAGTTGAAACGCGCGGGGATCATCCACGCCTTCGCTGGCAGCAAGGAAGAAGCTCGCGAGTACATCAAGCTCGGTTTCAAACTCGGTCTCGGCGGCGCCGCGACGTGGCCACAGGCGCTGCGTATGCACCGTGTCCTCGCCGAACTGCCGCTGGAGTCGGTGGTGCTGGAAACCGACTCACCGGACATGGCACCCGCGATGTTCCCCGGTCAACGCAACAGCCCGGCGCATTTGCCGGCGATCTGCGCGGCGCTGGCGGGGATTATGGCGGTCAGTCCTGAACAGTTGGCGGCCGCGAGCACTGCCAATGCCTGTGAGTTGTTCAACTGGTAACTCACTGATTCACACACTACCTGTGAGAGCGGGCTTGCTCGCGAAAGCGGCG
>DQGF01000227.1:9524-10025 GCA_003525045.1 Pseudomonas sp.
GAGCAAGCCCGCTCCCACATTTACTCGCGGTGTGGCACTACACCCGGAACGCGCTGATCAGCTGCTTGAGTTCCACTACCTGAGCCGATAGAGCACGACTGGCATGCTCGGTCTGGTACGCACCCTCGGCGGTACGCTCACCGGCGCGGTTGATCTCGACGATGTTCTGGTCGATATCGTGCGCCACTGCGGTTTGCTGCTCCACCGCGGCAGCGATCTGCTGGTTCTGGTCAACGATCATGCCGACGGCACCGAGAATATTTTCCAGCGCCTGCTGGACCTTTTCCGACTGCCCCACGGTGCCGCTAGCCATCTGATGGCTGGTGCCCATGGCCTTTACCGCAGCGCCGACACCGCTGTGCAGCCTGGCGATCATCTGCTCGATTTCTTCGGTCGATTGCTGGGTGCGCTTGGCCAAGGTCCGGACCTCATCCGCCACCACCGCAAAACCACGGCCCTGCTCGCCGGCCCGAGCGGCTTCGATGGCGGCGTTGAGCGCCA
>DQGF01000227.1:10322-10588 GCA_003525045.1 Pseudomonas sp.
GCGTTGAGCGCCAACAGATTGGTTTGTTCGGCGATGCTCTTGATCACTTCCAGTACACGGCTGATGGACTGGCTGTCGCTGGCCAGTTGATTGATCACCCGCACCGACTGATCGATCTCATTGGCCAGTGCAGCGATGCTGCCCTGCTGGGACTCTACGAGCCCGCGACCGCTGATGGTCTCGTCGTTGACACTGTGGGCGCTGCTGACCGCCGCGGCGGCACTGCGCGCCACCTCCAGGGAGGTGGCCGACATCTGGTTCATGGC
>DQGF01000227.1:10879-11069 GCA_003525045.1 Pseudomonas sp.
GTGGCCGACATCTGGTTCATGGCGGTGGCAACCTGCTCGATCTGCGAACGCTGCCCCGCCACTGCCTGGTTACTCTGAGCGGAAACGTTTTCGACTTGCCCGGCCTGGCGCTCGACCTCGCCGACGGTCTGCCCCACCCGCTCGATCAAGTCATGGATTTTCTTCACGGTGCCGTTGAACACCTCACCCA
>DQGF01000227.1:11366-18902 GCA_003525045.1 Pseudomonas sp.
ATTGAACACCTCACCCAACTCGCCCAACTCATCGCGGCTGTTGGCATTGAAGGTCACCGTCATGTCGCCGGCCGCGACCTTGTCCATCATCGCGCCAAGTCGCTTGAGCGTGGTGCGGGTCGAAGCGTAGAAGCCGCCGTAGAGGTAAAAAATCAGTACAAACACCACCGCCAACGCCACGGCCTGCAACACCATGTGGGTGCGGTTCTGATCCAGCCGCTGCTGCAACTGAGTGCCCAGAAACTTCAGGGTGGCTTCGTTGAGTTGGTAGGTCTGGTCCATCAGGCCCGTGACTTGATCGTAAAAGGCCTGCCAGGGCGCATCGAGGGTGTCGGCCATCACCACCTGTTCTTCGAACAGTTCATTGGCCTCTTTCAGCGACGCCTTACTGCTCTGCGCCTGAGTAGCCAGGGTTTCCCGTGCCGCTGTGCTGGAGCCCAGCGCATCTTGCAACTTCAGACCGTACTCGGCCTGCAGCTTTTCGATCTGTGCCAGCAGCTCGTCGAAACGGGTGCTCGAGGAGGAATTGAGAAAGCCCTGCCCCAAGGAATAAGCACCCATTGCCCGGCCGTCACCCAGGGTCTGGGTGACGATTGGCGTGACGTTGGTGATGAGTTCGCTCAGCTGACGCATGTCGCTTTGATTGTCATGGCTAAGCCCGGCCTGACTGGCGATGATCTGACTGAAAATGTGTGCATTGCCGAGTAACTTGCCGATCAGTGCACTTTTGCTCTGCTGGGAGGTTTCCGTTTGCTGGGCCTTGAACGCGACAATCATTTCATCGCGCTTGGCGTCGAAAACCGTTATCTGCTCTGGATCGGTGGCCATCGCCGCCAACCCTTGCAGACGCGCCAGGATGCTTTGCTCCAGGACATTGATTTTACCCTCGACATTGCTGGCCTTGCCGGACTGACCGAGGATGACGTAGATCTGCACCAGGTTGTTCAGGGTTTCCAGATCGCGCCGCAACGCCAGGCTGCTGTTCAGCAGGTCGAGGCTTTGCAGTTCGACCCGGGTGCCCTGGAATTCGCGATAGGAGTCGCGTACCAGATAGAAGTTGGTCACCAGCATCGGCACGAGGAACAGCACGCTGATCAAACTGAACTTCATGCCGAAACTCAGGCGGTTCATCAGCGCAATGGCTGGATAGAGCAAGCTCTTCACTGGAGATCTCCGTTTGATTTTTTGTTTTTATTTGCAGGTGCGGGTCGAGAGCAGATGGCCACTATGCGGCGCTATCCCTGTATAACTTATATCGGCCGGAGGTTTTGTAACTTAAGGTTAACGGGGGGGATGCTGTTCTTCAGGCAGGCCAGATCTCTTCAGGCAAGAGATGTCCTGTGGCGAGCCCCCTCGCCACAATAGTGTTCGCCGTAGATGGGAGTTATGGCAACACGGTCCACAACGCAAACCCGGCATACCAGAGCACCGCGGCGCGCAGCAGCAGTTCCCAGATCCGGTCAAGGCTGTTAATGCCGTCCGGGCCAACCACCGGCGCCGGAATTTCACTGGCCACCAGGCCGACTTTTTCGATCAACTGGGCGGCGCTGATGTTCCAGTTCAGCAGCTCGTGCAGCATTACCCGGCTGACCGCGACAAAGTTGCCGACTAACGCAAAGCTTGCCGCCAGCAAACGTACCGGCACCCAATCGAACGCGTGACGCAGTTGTGTCGCGCGCTCGACCACGGCCGGGTTCTGCCCGTGCTCTTCGGCCAGCGCCAGCAGTCGATAACTCAAAGCGGCGACCGGCCCCAGCAGGAAATACCAGAAAATCACCGCAAAGAAGCTCTGGTAAGCCTCCCATAACAGATGCCCTTGAACCCGCTCCAACAGCTGGTCGGCGCTGTCGGCGCAGATATCCAGGTCACGTTGCGCCACATGGGCTGCGGCCTGCAGGTCTTCCCGACGCCAAGCATCGCGAAACGGACCGAGGCCGGCCAGCAGGTCGCCGCGACCCAGGCTGTAAATCACCACCAGCAAATGCACCGGCAATGCCAGCAGACCGTAGGCCACTGGCTCCAGCACCACCAACAGCAAGCCCAGCAATGCCACCGGCACCAACACCAGCACCACTAGAACCAGCCATGGCCGATTGACCAGACGCGGACTTGCCTCGAGCTTGTGCAGCTCGCGCACCCAACCGCCATCACGTTGAACCCGATGGCGCAGGGCCGAGAACTTCTCGATCCAGACCGCCAACAGCAACACCAGAAAACTCATTGTTGTTCCTCTTTTTCCAGAGCGGCGCGATAGCGTGCCCAGTCGAACGCTGGCCCCGGATCGGTTTTGCGACCGGGAGCGATGTCGCTATGCCCACAGATACGCTGTGTGGTGATGGCCGTGAAGGTGCTTTGCAGCTGCCGGGTCAGGGCTGTCAACGCGACATATTGGGCGTCAGTGAACGGCAGGTCATCCGTGCCTTCGAGTTCGATGCCCACGGAAAAATCGTTACAGGTTTCCCGACCTTCAAAACACGAGACGCCGGCGTGCCAGGCGCGCTCAAGACAAGAGACAAACTGAGTGACAGCGCCGTCACGTTCGATCAGAAAATGCGCAGACACACGCAGGTCGGCGATCCCTTCAAAGTAGGGATGCTCCGTGACATCCAGACGATTCTGGAAAAATTCCTGCACCTTGCCGGTGGCGAACTGTGCCGGCGGCAGGCTGATGTTGTGGATCACCAGCAGGGATATTTCGCCCAGGGGGCGCGCATTGAAGTTGGGGGAGGGGCATAAACGCACGCCCTGGCACCAACCGCTCGCGGGGTCCAACTGCATACAGGTTCCTTCAACGACGACTGTGTTGGCGCCCAGTATGCCGTGATAGACCCTCGGGACGCGATCACTTGCCGCGATTGAGACCTTGCAGGTTGCCGATCACCGACTCCAGGGCCCGGTCGAACAGCAAGCTGTCGTCGAGCACGCGCACTTTGCCGCGGCGCAATTCCAGGGCCAACCGGGTACGGCTGCGCTCCAGCACTTTCATCCCCGTGCGATTGACGAAAATGTACTTGTCAGTGGCATCGATGATTACCGCCAGCTTGCAGCGCAGGGTGTTTTCCTGGTCTTCCTGAAATTCGACCCAACCGCCCAGCTGCAGCTGATCGACCTGAAGCAGACCCGCATCGTCGGCGGGCAGCACGGCAGTCTCGACCGGTCCTTCGTCGGCATTGCGCAGGACAATTTCTTCCAGCACTTCGATCAACACGGGGGTATCGACAAGCCGTCCAGGCGTCTGTCCCGGACGCTGAAACAGTTGAACGTGCAAGGTTTCGAGCTCGCTGAAAAACTCACCGGTCGCGAATGGATCGAAGGCCGAAGCACTCAGTCCATCGCGCAAGGACTTGAGCAATCCCGGCACCAGCGCCAACAATCGCAGGCTGGCCTCGGGATCGTCGTGACGCTGCACACTCCAGATCAACTGCGCCATGGTCTGCACATCCTTGTGCCACTCGGCCGACTGATCGCCGTGCTTGATGCAGGTCAGCAGCAGGACCTGGCTCCAGGCCTGCTGGACAAACACCACCACGCCTTGTGGCAGAACCTTGCCCACCAAGGCCTGATTCAGTACCTGCTCGACACGCTGGCGAGCCCGTTCGGTCCTGGCACGGCCCTCCTCGGCATCTCGAATGCGTTGTTCCAGCAGCTCGCTGCGGCGACGCTCGTCGCTGGTGAAGGCGAGAAAATCCGCCAGCACTTCGCAAAAAATCGCCGGATCATCGACAAAGTCGTTCAACAACCGTTGCACCACTTGCTCGATGCGCAGGTACAGGCTGTCGCGCGCAGGGTCATCACTCTCGCCCCAACCTATGGCGGCAGTGGCAATTTCGTTGAGCAAGCGCCGGGCCGGATGACAGCTGCGGCTGAAGTAGCTCTTGTCGAGCACCGCCACTTTCAGCATCGGGATCTGTAAGCTGCCGATCAGCGCCTTGAGAGCATCCGGCAGGTTGCGATCAACGAGTATGCATTCAAAGAGCATCGCAACCAGATTGATCACGTCCTCGTCAGCCCCTCCGACCACACGCGATTTGCCGCTTCTGACGCTGCCCCGCGTCAGCAGCTGCTCGAGCTGGTTGCGCAGATCGAAATCGTCCTGGGCGGCTGGCACCGGCACGTATTGCTGCAGTTGCGAAAGCAGGCGCAGCAGGTCGCGGGTGGAAATCGGCTGCGCCAGGGCACTGGCTTCCAGCGTCGGGGAGACGCTGCCGCGAACGCGTAACAACAGTTTCTGCAACGCACAGAAAACTGCCTGCACGCGGTCATCGGTCCGCGGGCTGCCGAGACGCGTGCCGTCCCTGGCCTCGGCACGCACACTGGCGGCCCCACGGTCCTTGGCACGCCGCGACGGAGCAAGCTTGAGATCAGGCAGCACACCGGTGGCGATCAACAGTCGGTTGGCTTCGGCGTAGAGTTGATCGGCATGACTGAGTACATAGCGGTCGAACAGCTTGAGGATGAGCAGCTTGACCTTGATTTCTACCCCAAGGCTGCGCGCGGCCTGCAAGAAATATTCGCAGAGCAGCGCCGGCCCCAACGGGTTGTGCTGACTGGCCAGCGCCTTGCCCTGCAGTGCGCTGAGCCGGGCGGTCAATTGGTCGAGGGCGAAACCGTCACGGTTCAGTACTTTGCCCACCATCGTGTCTACCGCTACATGGCGTTTCATGTCGTCGTCCGCCGGCGCCGCCGAGGCGTCGAAGGCCAACGTCTGAGGCAAGGCAGACTGATTGATGTGGTACTGAGTGAGGCTGACAAAGCCCTGGAAGAATTGTTCGAGAAAGCCGCGCTCGATGTTTTTGCGCTTGAGGCGCAAGTCGCGCATGGCCTCGAAGAAAATATTCTGTTCGACGTCATTGCGAGCCCGGTCGGCCATTTCGAACAGCGTGTCATCGGCGTTATCGAACAGCTCCTGCAATCCATGCCGCAGGTGTTGAGCAGCCTTGTCGCGAACCTGAAGCAGAATCACAGGCAGGCGGGCGAGCGGCGAAGGACTCGCCTGGTCGGTAGCTGCCTTGTGCAAAGGCACTACATTCCCGTCGTTGTGCATCCAAGCCTCCTGAAACGGTGAGTCTTTGGTTCGGTAAGAAGAGATCGTGCGCCAGCAAAAAGCTGTAGCGTCAAAGCCATGACGTCAAATGCAAGGCGAATTATCTTGTAAGGATAACCGTTGCACCAGCAGACTCTTCGCCTTCCATTGAAATAGACGCCCGGCACAGATCCATGCCTGGTACCGATTGCTCTGGCAAATCGACTGAATGCAGGTTTCAGAGCGATGGGAAAGACGCTGATGCCTTGGGTTGCTCCGCGCCATGGCCCTATAATCGAACCACTTTGTTTGTGGAGTCCGTTATGCCGAATCTACGTCTCGCTGATCTGACCGCCGAAATCGAAGCCAACGTGCGCCGTGCGTTGCTCGAAGACATCGGCAGCGGCGACATCACCGCGCAGCTGATCCCGGCCGAGCGTCTGGCCAAAGCCACCATCATTACTCGCGACGCCGCCGTCATCGCCGGCACCGCATGGGTCGATGCGGTTTTCCGGCAACTGGACCCACGGGTTGCAGTGCATTGGCAAGTGCGCGATGGCGAACGGGTGAAACCCAATCAGGTGCTGTTCCACCTCGAAGGTCCGGCACGCTCGCTGCTGACCGGCGAACGCAGCGCATTGAACTTCCTGCAATTGCTTTCGGGTGTTGCCACGCGTGCGCAGGACCTGGCGGATTTTGTCGCCCAAACTCAGGTGAAATTGCTCGACACCCGCAAGACCCTGCCGGGGCTGCGCCTGGCCCAGAAGTACGCCGTGACCTGCGGCGGTTGCCATAATCACCGCATCGGCCTGTATGACGCCTTCCTGATCAAGGAAAACCATATCGCCGCCTGCGGTGGCATCCCTGAGGCCATCAATGCCGCGCACAAGATCGCCCCGGGCAAACCGGTGGAGATTGAAGTGGAAAGCCTGGATGAGCTCAAAGAGGCTCTGGCAGCCGGTGCCGACATCATCATGCTCGATGAGTTGAGCCTGGATGATATGCGCGAAGCGGTGCGCCTGAACGGCGGCAAGGCAAAGCTGGAGGCCAGCGGCGGTATCAACGAAAGCACGCTGTTGCCGATTGCGCAGACCGGGGTGGATTACATTTCGATCGGCGCGATGACCAAGGACGTGAAGGCTGTCGATCTGTCGATGCGCTTGAGTCTTTGAGGAGCAGCTACAAGCGGCAAGCTTCAAGCTTCAAGCAATTCTGCTTTGGCTTGTAGCTTGTAGCTTGCCGCTTGAAGCTTGAAGCTGCTCTCAAACGACTAAATTATTCATCTCGCAGTACTCTTCCCACTCGACGCCCAACACCTCGGCCGCCTCCTTGTGCAACACAAGGCGCGCAGCCTCGAACTCTTCCGGGCTCGAGGTGTACTTGAGCGTCAGTTCCCACGGCTGCAAGCCCTGGGCTTCTGCCTCATCCTCGAACGCCCACTGGATCTGGTCTTTCTGATCGTCGGCGGGCAAATCCTTGATCTCATCGGCTAGCTGGGGGGATTCCAGCAAGTACTTTTTCAGCGCTTCTTCGTGTCTGGCTTCTTGAGTCAATTCTTTAACGGTCATGTCGTTCTCTCTGATCTTGGGGAATGGAAGATGGATCTGGATCATCAAGGATCTCTCTGACGCAAAAAAACCGTGTAAACCCGGTTTATCTGGCCTTCAGAACCATTCGGGATCATCTGAAAACAAAGTATCGCTGGTGCCCGAGACAGGAATCGAACCTGCGACCTTCGCGTTACGAGTGCGCTGCTCTACCGGCTGAGCTACACGGGCGGTGGGCTAAACCTAGCACTGACTTTAGGGTCAGGCAACTTAACGAAGCGTTTCAATTTATCGCAGGCAAAAAAATGCCCCGCAGCGTTCACTGCAGGGCATTTTTACAACGTTGAAACGGTCAGGCGTGGGGAGTGATTAAACGCCCGAAGCCTTGGCCGCTGCTACGTCTTTGATGGACAGCTTGATACGGCCGCGGTTGTCCACGTCCAGTACCAGTACTTCCACTTCCTGGCCTTCTTTCAGGATGTCGGTCACTTTCTCAACGCGAGCATCGCTCAGCATCGAAATGTGAACCAGACCGTCCTTGCCAGGCAGGATGTTGACGAATGCGCCGAAGTCGACGATGCGCTCAACCTTACCCACGTAGATCTTGCCGATTTCAGCTTCAGCGGTGATGCCCAGAACGCGCTGGCGTGCAGCTTCAGCCGCTTCCTTGGTTTCGCCGAAGATCTTGATCGAGCCGTCGTCTTCGATATCGATCGAAGCCTTGGTCTCTTCACAGATCGCACGAATGGTCGCGCCGCCTTTACCGATGACATCACGGATTTTGTCGGTGTCGATTTTCATCGCGATCATGGTCGGAGCGTTTTCCGACAGCTCGGTACGCGACTGGCCAATGATCTGGTTCATCTGACCGAGGATATTCAGGCGCGCTTCCAGGGCTTGGCCCAGAGCGATTTCCATGATTTCTTCGGTGATGCCTTTGATCTTGATGTCCATCTGCAGCGCGGT
>DQGF01000227.1:19259-27524 GCA_003525045.1 Pseudomonas sp.
AAGTCCATGTCGCCCAGGTGGTCTTCGTCACCCAGGATGTCGGTCAGGACGGCGAATTTCTCGCCTTCTTTAACCAGACCCATGGCGATACCGGCAACCGGAGCCTTCATCGGCACACCGGCATCCATCAGAGCCAGGGAAGCGCCGCAGACCGAAGCCATGGAGCTCGAACCGTTGGATTCGGTGATTTCCGACACAACACGGATGGTGTACGGGAACACGTCGGCAGCAGGCAACATGGCCTGAATCGAACGACGGGCCAGACGGCCGTGACCGATTTCGCGACGACCAGCGCCACCCATGCGACCACACTCACCTACCGAGAACGGCGGGAAGTTGTAGTGCAGCATGAACGGGTCTTTTTTCTCGCCTTCCAGGGTGTCCAGCAGCTGTGCGTCACGGGCGGTGCCCAGTGTTGCAACGACCAGCGCCTGGGTTTCGCCACGGGTGAACAGCGCCGAACCGTGGGTCTTCGGTAGAACGCCGACTTCGATGTTCAGAGGACGTACGGTCTTGGTGTCGCGACCATCGATACGTGGCTTGCCGTTTACGATGTTTTCGCGAACGGTGCGGTATTCGATTTCGCCGAAAGCCGCTTTGACTTCAGCAGCAGTCGGTTGGCCTTCTTCACCGGACAGCTTGGCAACGACCTGGTCTTTCAGTTCGCCCAGGCGAGCGTAACGGTCGGCCTTGACGGTGATGGTGTAGGCCTGGGAGATCGCGTCGCCGAACTCGGCACGGATAGCGCCCAGCAGAGCAGTGGCTTCAGGCTGTGGAGCCCAGCTCCAGGTTGGCTTGGCAGCTTCGGCAGCCAGTTCTTTAACGGCCTGGATAACGACCTGGAACTCGTCGTGAGCAAACAGTACGGCGCCCAGCATCTGGTCTTCGGTCAGCTCTTTGGCTTCCGATTCAACCATCAGAACGGCTTCCGAAGTACCGGCAACGACCATGTCCAGGCTCGAAGCTTTCTGTTGTTCGTAAGTCGGGTTCAGCAGGTAGCCGGTGCTTTCGTGGAACGCAACGCGGGCAGCGCCGATCGGGCCATCGAAAGGAATGCCGGAGATGGCCAGCGCAGCCGAGGTGCCGATCATCGCAGCGATGTCCGGATCGGTCTTCTTGCTGGTGGAAACGACGGTGCAGACAACCTGCACTTCGTTCATGAAGCCTTCTGGGAACAGCGGACGGATCGGACGGTCGATCAGTCGGGAAGTCAGGGTTTCTTTCTCGGAAGGACGGCCTTCGCGCTTGAAGAAACCGCCAGGGATCTTACCGGCAGCGTAAGTTTTTTCCTGGTAGTGAACAGACAGAGGGAAGAAGCCCTTGCCTGGATCGGCTTGCTTGGCGCCGACCACAGTCACCAACACGCTGACGTCGTCGTCAACGGTGACCAATACTGCGCCGGAGGCCTGACGGGCGATACGGCCAGTCTCGAGGGTAACGGTCGACTGACCGAACTGGAATTTTTTGATTACCGGGTTCACGGTGTCCTACCTTCTTTTGTGGCTCTTGGGGAACTTGTCTTCTTGCGAAATTCTTGGGCAACGCCGGGAATCGGCCCGACTGTCATTGTCCAGGTAAAGCTGTTGTCCAGATAAAACTAGAGGCTGGGAGCCTGCCATGCGCCTGCGGGAAACCCGCTGACGCACGGCAAACAACCAACCTCATAGCGCAATCGCTGATTAGCGACGCAGACCCAGGCGACCGATCAGAGCGCTGTAACGGCTCACGTCTTTGCCTTTCAGGTAGTCCAGCAGCTTACGACGCTGGTTTACCATGCGGATCAGACCACGACGGGAGTGGTGATCTTTACCGTTGATCTTGAAGTGACCTTGCAGTTTGTTGATGTTGTGGGTCAGCAGTGCAACTTGCACTTCTGGCGAACCAGTGTCACCAACAGCTTGCTGATAGTCAGCTACGATTTGAGCTTTTTCTTGAACGTCGAGAGCCATGAGGCAATCCTTTTATCAGGAAACTGTTTCAAAGAAACAGCTTCAACAGGCCAGGGACAGATCCCTGTATCTAAAAATGAGGAAGTGACCGTGCCTGTTAACAGCCACCCTCGTCCGGTCATTCTGACCGAATCAGTCGACGCGGCGCGATGCGCCCGTCTTCGCTCACTTCACCGATACCGATGAAGCGACCGTTGTGATCCTGTACCCGTACCATGCCGAACTTCGGTGCATCCGGGGCCCGTACCGGTTGGCCGTTAAGCCAGTAGAACGAGCTGTGCTCCGAGAACTGCAACAGTGGCCAATCCAGCAAGCCGCTGTCCGATGGCATCAGGAAGCGATCGACCGCTTCGTTGCCGCCTTCGGCATGTACCGCTTCCAACTCTTCCAGGGTGACCGTCTGGGCCAGCGTGAAAGGCCCGGCCTGGGTACGTCGCAGTTCAGCAACGTATGCGCCACAACCGAGTTGCTCACCGATATCCTCCACCAGGGTGCGGATATAGGTGCCTTTGCTGCAATCCACTGCAAGCCGCGCAGTATCACCTTCAAAAGCCAGCAATTCCAAGCGCGCAATAGTAACAGAACGCGGTTCGCGCTCCACTACTTCACCTGCACGGGCCAGCTTGTACAGCGGCTGGCCATCACGCTTCAGTGCCGAGTACATCGGCGGTATCTGACTGATTTGCCCACGAAAACTCGGCAGCACAGCTTCGACATCCGCGCGACCAACGGTCACCGGACGCTCCAGCAAAACTTCACCTTCGGCATCGGCCGTGGTGGTGGTCTTGCCCAGTTGCGCCAGGGTTTCATAAGCCTTGTCGGAATCGAGCAGGTATTGCGAGAACTTGGTGGCCTCACCGAAGCACAACGGCAACACGCCGGTGGCCAGCGGATCGAGACTGCCGGTGTGCCCGGCCTTCTCGGCATTCAGCAGCCAGCGAACCTTCTGCAACGCGGCGTTGGAGGTAAACCCCAGCGGTTTGTCGAGCAGAATGATGCCACTGACGTTACGACGGATACGTTTGACCTGAGCCACCGATTACTCCTTGGTGTCTTCGGGTTCAGCCGCTACCGGGCGCTGACTGTCTTCAGCCACCGCGCGTTCGATCAGGGCCGACAGGTGCGCGCCACGCACGACGCTTTCGTCGTAGTGGAAGTGCAGCTGTGGAACGCTGCGCAACTTCATTTCGCGGGCCAACTGCATACGCAGGAAACCGGCGGCGGAGTTGAGCACCTTGATGCTTTGCGCGATATCTTCGGCGTTGTCCTGGCCCATCACGGTGATGAAGATCTTGGCGTGACCGACGTCACGGCTGACTTCAACAGCGGTAATGGTGACCAAACCGACACGCGGGTCTTTGACTTCACGACGGATCAGCTGTGCCAGCTCACGCTGCATCTGATCGCCGATACGTTGGGTACGGCTGTATTCTTTTGCCATGTCTTGTTACCTGTTACTGCCACACGGTGAAACCCGTGGGGTCTGAAAGCGGCAAACGCCCGGCCTGACAAAAGCCAGACCGGGCGTTGCGTTTAGAGTCCTGACGCGGTACCGCGCATTTGCATGCAGCGGCCCGACGTGGCTCTTGAAGTGCGCGAGTTAGAGGCTGCGAGCAACCTGAACCTTCTCGAAGACTTCGATCTTGTCGCCGACTTTGACGTCGTTGTAGCTCTTCACGCCGATACCGCATTCCATGCCGGCACGTACTTCGGAAGCGTCATCCTTGAAGCGGCGCAGGGATTCCAGCTCGCCTTCGAAGATAACGATGTCTTCACGCAGTACACGGATTGGACGGTTACGGTGAACAACACCTTCGATAACCATGCAACCGGCGATCGCGCCAAACTTCGGCGAACGGAACACGTCACGGACTTCAGCGATACCCAGGATGTTCTCGCGAACATCGCTGCCCAGCATACCGGTGAGGGCTTTTTTGACGTCTTCGATGATGTCGTAGATCACGTTGTAGTAACGCATATCCAGACCTTCCTGCTCGACGATCTTGCGAGCGCCAGCATCGGCACGCACGTTGAAACCGAACAGTACAGCGTTGGAGGCCAGTGCCAGGTTGGCGTCGGATTCGGTAATACCACCGACACCGCCACCGACAACACGCACTTGCACTTCGTCGTTACCCAGGCCGTTCAAGGCACCGTTCAACGCTTCCAGCGAACCACGGACGTCGGATTTGAGGACGATGTTGAGCGTCTTCTTCTCTGCCTGACCCATGTTTTCGAAGATGTTTTCCAGCTTACCGGCGTGAGCGCGAGCCAGTTTGACTTCGCGGAACTTGCCTTGACGGAACAGAGCCACTTCACGGGCTTTCTTCTCGTCCGACAGCACGCTCATCTCGTCGCCAGCGTCCGGGGTACCGTCCAGGCCGAGGATCTCGACAGGGATGGAAGGACCGGCTTCTTTGATTGGCTTGCCGTTCTCGTCGAGCATGGCACGTACACGGCCATAGTTCGAACCGACCAGCACCATGTCGCCTTGGCGCAGGGTACCGTCTTGAACCAGAACGGTTGCAACCGGGCCACGACCTTTGTCGAGACGCGATTCAACCACAACACCGCGACCTGGGGCCGATGGGGTTGCTTTCAGTTCGAGTACTTCAGCTTGCAGCAGGACCGCTTCGAGCAGTTCGTCTACACCAGTACCGACTTTCGCCGATACCGAGACGAAAGGCGTATCACCGCCCCACTCTTCGGAAGTCACGCCGTGAACCGACAGTTCGCTACGGATGCGATCGAGATCGGCGCCCGGCTTGTCGATTTTGTTCACAGCAACGACCAGTGGAACACCGGCAGCCTTGGCGTGCTGGACAGCTTCAATGGTCTGCGGCATCACGCCGTCGTCCGCTGCAACTACCAGGATCACGATGTCAGTCGCCTTGGCACCACGGGCACGCATTGCGGTAAACGCGGCGTGACCAGGGGTGTCGAGGAAGGTGACCATGCCGCGTTCGGTTTCAACGTGGTACGCACCGATGTGCTGGGTGATACCGCCGGCTTCGCCAGCAGCTACCTTGGCACGACGGATATAGTCGAGCAGCGAGGTCTTACCGTGGTCAACGTGGCCCATTACGGTCACGACTGGCGCACGGGAGAACGTCTCGCCTTCAAACTTCAGGGACTCGGCCAGGGAATCTTCCAGGGCGGTGTCGCTGACCAGGGTCACTTTGTGGCCCAGTTCTTCGGCTACCAGTTGAGCAGTTTCCTGATCAAGCACCTGGTTGATGGTCGCTGGAGTACCCAGTTTAAACATGAACTTGATGATTTCAGCAGCCTTGACCGACATCTGATTGGCGAGATCGCCAACAGTGATGGTCTCGCCGATCTGCACATCACGCACAACAGGGCCGGTTGGGCTCTGGAAACCGTGAGCGTTGCGTTTCTTCAGCTTGGCCTTGCCGCGACCACCACGACGGAAGCCATCGCTTTCTTCGTCGGTAGTACGTGGAGCAACGCGTGGAGCAGGCGCTTTTTCCTTGACCGAAGCACGATGCGGAGCGTTTTTGCGCTCGCCATCGCCACTGCCACGACGATTGCTATCGTCGGCACGTGGTTTGTCCGGACGGCGCTGTTCGTTCTGCTTGTTGCGAACGTCAGCAGAAGGCGCTGGAGCAGCCGCTACAACCGGCGCGCTCTCGCGTACTGGTTGGGCGACTGCAGCAGGTGCGGCGACAGCGTCGTTGGTAGCAGGTTGCGCAGCAGCAGGCTGGCGACGCGCTTCTTCTTCGGCGCGACGCTTGGCTTCTTCTTCAGCCTTCTGGCGTGCAGCATTTTCTACTGCGCGACGTTCTTCCAGTTCGCGTTTGCGCTCGGCTTCGATTTCTTCCGGGCTGCGCTGTACGAAGACTTTCTTCTTGCGCACTTCAACGCTGATGCTTTTGCTGCCAGCAACACGCAGGGTGCTGGTGGTTTTACGCTGCAGCGTGATCTTACGTGGTTCTTCCACTTTCGCCTTGTGGCTGCTTTTCAAGTGAGTCAGCAAAGATTGCTTCTCACTGTCAGTCACATGTTCTTCGGCGGCGGTGTGCGGCAGACCTGCCTCACGCATCTGCTGCAACAGGCGCTCTACCGGTGTTTTGACCTCATCGGCCAGTTGTTTCACCGTGACTTGCGTCATGCACTTCTCTCCTCAGGCCGCGCCTAATTACTCGAACCAGTGGGCTCGGGCGGCCATGATCAACTTGCCGGCACGATCATCGTCAATGCCGTCGATGTCGAGCAGATCGTCAATAGACTGCTCGGCCAGGTCTTCGCGGGTAATTACGCCGCGCACCGCCAGTTCCATCGCCAAATCCTTGTCCATACCCTCAAGCGAGAGCAGGTCTTCGGCCGGATGGGCGTCTGCCAGCTTTTCCTCAGTAGCGATGGCTTTGGTCAACAAACGATCCTTGGCACGAGCACGAAGCTCGTTGACGGTTTCTTCGTCAAAGCCGTCGATGTTGAGCATTTCTTCCAACGGTACGTAGGCAATCTCTTCCAGGCTGGTGAAGCCTTCATCTACCAGCACCTGTGCCAGGTCTTCGTCGACTTCCAGCTCGTCGATGAAGTTGCGCAGGATGTCGCCGGTTTCTGCTTGCTGCTTAGCCTGGATGTCCGATTCGGTCATCACGTTCAGGGTCCAGCCAGTCAACTGGCTGGCCAGACGCACGTTCTGACCTCCGCGACCGATGGCCTGAGCCAGATTGTCTGCGCCAACGGCGATGTCCATTGCATGGGCATCTTCGTCGACGATAATTGCCGCCACTTCAGCCGGCGACATTGCATTGATCACGAACTGAGCCGGGTTATCGTCCCACAGGACGATGTCCACACGCTCACCGCCCAACTCACCCGACACTGCCTGGACGCGCGAACCGCGCATGCCGATGCAAGCGCCTTGCGGGTCGATGCGTTTGTCCTTGGAGCGGACCGCGATCTTGGCACGCGAACCCGGGTCACGGGAGGCAGCCATTACTTCGATCAGGCCTTCAGCGATCTCCGGCACTTCGATGCGGAACAACTCGATCAGCATTTCCGGCGCGGTACGCGACAGGATCAGCTGCGGGCCGCGGTTCTCGGTGCGGATTTCCTTGAGCAGTGCACGCAGGCGCACGCCAACCCGGAAGGTTTCACGAGAAATAATGTCTTCCCGAGCCAGCAACGCTTCGGCGTTGTTACCCAGGTCGACGATCACGTTGTCGCGGGTCACTTTCTTCACGGTGCCGGAGATGATTTCTCCCAGGCGCTCGCGATAGGCATCAACGACTTGAGCACGCTCTGCTTCGCGAACTTTCTGCACAATGACCTGCTTGGCAGTCTGTGCAGCAATGCGGCCGAATTCAATGGATTCGATCTTTTCTTCGACGACGTCGCCAACCTGGGCGCCAGGATGCGTTTCTGCAACCTTGCTCGGCCAGGTTTCGATGGCCGGATCGTCCAGGTCTGCTTCTTCGACGACCGTCCAACGACGGAAGGTCTCGTAAGCACCGGTGTGGCGATTGATTTCCACACGCAGATCGACTTCGTCCTCGAAACGTTTTTTGGTGGCAGTGGCCAGAGCCAGCTCCAGCGCTTCAAAAATTACGTTTGCCGGTACGCCCTTTTCATTGGATACCGACTCAACAACCAGCAGTACTTCTTTGCTCATCGTACGCCTCGCCTTTCGCAAGCCATTGGATCCGCGGGATCCGCGTCTCAGTCAAAACTGGGAATAATGTTGGCCTTGTCGATCATATCGATCGGCAACAGGAACTCATGGTCTTCAACCTGCACCACGACGTCCTGCTCTTCTACACCGCGCAGAAGGCCCTGAAAGTTGCGTCGCCCTTCAAAAGGCGAGCGCAGCTTGATCTTCACTTGTTCACCGGCAAATTTTGCAAACTGCTCAATAGTGAACAGTGGGCGTTCCATGCCAGGCGAGGAAACTTCAAGGGTGTATTCAACGGCGATCGGATCTTCAACATCCAGGACACCGCTGATCTGACGGCTGACGATGGCGCAATCGTCCACCAGCACACCGCCTTCTTTATCAATATAAACGCGCAACATTGAGTGGCGACCTTGAGCCGAAAACTCAATACCCCAGCATTCATAGCCCAGGGCCACGACCACCGGGGCCAGCAAGGCCTGCAACTCTTCTAGCTTGCTCGACACCTGAACCCCCTCGTGCATGTATGTGCATGCTATGCAAAATAAAAAAATGGGCGAAACGCCCATCCTTGAAACGCCGTCGAACAGCGGCGTAGAAAGTGTCCAGCTAACAAAAAGCCCCTTAAAAGGGGCTCCTGAAACTGGTTGCGGGGGCCGGATTTGAACCGACGACCTT
>DQGF01000553.1:0-517 GCA_003525045.1 Pseudomonas sp.
CGAAGGACGTTAACGATAACGCATTGTTCTTTGGCTAAACGCGTCGCCTGTGCTGTCAGCGGTCGAACCACCCTGCACCTCGCGTGCATCGTTGTTTAGCCAGCTCAATGCGGTTGAAAGGTCTGAAGATAAGCCAACACGTCTTCGACCTTTTCCGGATCGCTGAGGCCCCAGAAAATCATTCGGGTTCCGGGGACCACTGCCTTCGGGTCTTCGAGGTACGCGGTCAGTGTTTCGCGAGTCCAGACGATGCCGGCCGATTTCATTGCGTCGGAGTACTGGTAGTCCGTAGTGCTTCCTGAGGGGCGCCCGAAAATGCCATTGAGCTGCGGACCAAAAGAGCCCCGCGCCGACTCCCCGACCTGATGGCAGCCACCGCAGATCCGCTTGAACAGTTTGCCGCCCGCTTCAGCATCGCCGGCCGCGTCGGCTTGGGCGCTGCAGAGTGCTGCACTGAGCAGCAGGGCGAAGGTCAGTAAGGCGGCGTTCTTCATGTCAGTTCCAGGTGTCGTTCACA
>DQGF01000553.1:854-1280 GCA_003525045.1 Pseudomonas sp.
CGAAAGCGGACGGCTATTTCATCATGACAGGCTCCGACACCGAAACTTAAATGCAAAAACGCCCTCCCCGGCCAAAGGCACAGGGAGGGCGCAGACCGGATAAACATGAGGCATTCGTAGCGACAGGCCGTTTTCACCTCGACAGGGTGAACCTCTTCGGGATGGGTTGATTTGGCCAAACTCGATTATCTGCGGCGTATCCGGTGGCAGAGTGTTTTGTATCGGCCTGTATGTTTTCTGGCGATCTTACACAGCGATACACAACCGCCGGTTCAGGACACACACGCACTACATGAAGGTGGAAAAGTGGGCGCCATCGGAAATCAGGTTCTCCGATGAATCCAGCGACATAAAGCTGAAGCGTCCAAACCTTAGTAGGAGCCACCCATGATCAATCCAATCGATACGGTGCTGTATACCGGCAAG
>DQGF01000553.1:1544-2264 GCA_003525045.1 Pseudomonas sp.
TCACCCATGATCAATCCAACCGACACGGTGCTGTATACCGGCAAGACCCACACCACCGGCGGCCGCAACGGCGAAGCGCGAAGCGACGATGGCCGTCTGGACATCAAGCTGTCCCCCCCGGGCAGTTCAGGCAGTGGCACTAATCCCGAACAACTGCTGGCGGCAGGCTGGTCGGCCTGCTTCATCGGCGCAATGGGCAAGGCGGCTGCCGCCATGAAGGTGACCTTGCCGAGTGACATCACCGTCGATGCCGAAATCGACCTGGGCAAGACCGAAGAGGCATTTTTCCTCCAGGCGCGCCTCAACGTCAGCCTCCCGGGCCTGGACTCTGCTGTCGCCCGGGCAGTGGTGGCTGACGCACACCTGCGCTGCCCGTACTCCAAGGCGCTCAGTGGCAACATCGACATCACGATCAATCTGGTTTAACCGGGACCCGGTGCGGCCTGCCTGCCCGGCAGGCCGTGCCAGGCGACCGTTGATCCAGCAGTGTGTGCTTCACCCAATAAAAACATATTTATATGCTTAAATTGATATTGTCGAACAATCCCACGACTAGAGGGTGCCGTCATGAATATCAAAACCTTGGCTTTACTGCTGCTCGCTTTCTGCGCTACACCGGCCTGGAGTCAGACTCCCCCTGCCCCACCGACAGCAGCCGACAGTGCTGCGCTCAGTACTCGCCTGACGATGCGCGACCTTTGGGTCGAGCATGTGTTCTGT
>DQGF01000553.1:2586-6629 GCA_003525045.1 Pseudomonas sp.
TACGCGATCGCCAATCAGGCCGCTGACAAACAACAAGCCAAAATCGCCGCTGACCAGGTCGTCGACAACGCGACCAAAATCGCTAACAGCATCGCTCCGCTCTACGGCCAGCCCGCAGCCGATCAACTGCTCAAGCTGCTTGCCGGTCATTGGGGCGCGGTGAAACACTACAGCGATGCCACTGTCGCCAAAGACACGAAAGGCAAGCAGGCTGCCGTCACGGATCTGACCAGTAATGCCAAGGCGATTGCCGCGTTCCTGGCCAAAGCCAACCCCAACCTGCCGGAAAACACGCTGGTTGCCATGCTGTCAGCCCACGGCGCCCACCATGTCGCCCAGGTCGATGAATTCGCCGCACACGACTATGCCGCTGAAGCTAAAACCTGGGCGATGATGCGCCCCCATGTGCTGGCTCTGGCTGACGCGCTGACGGCCGCACTGGTCAAGCAGTTCCCGGACAAGTTCTGATACCACGAGGGCAAACCATGCTGGAAGGACTGGGCCGTACACAGCAGGACTTGCTCAATGCATTGCTGCACCACGCGCGCGGCATGAGCATTGACGAGTTGGCTGACCGACTGGCAGTCACACGCACCGCGATCCGCCAGCATCTGGCGGCGCTGGAGCGTGACGGCTTGGTGCTGCGCGGCGAAACCCGGCCAACGGGCCGGCGTCCGGAGCAGTTGTATCGGCTCACCGACCACGCCAGGGAACAGTTCCCTCGCCAGTATCAGATGTTGGCCAGCGTGCTGATTGACGAAGTGGCCGACATCCTCGGTCCCGAAGCCCTGGCTTCACTGATGCGCAGCATGGGCCGCAAACTGGCCCTGGACCGGGAATCGCGGGTGGTTGATGAAGCGAAGATCGTGCAGCACATGAACGAGGCGGGTTATGAGGCAGAGGTGTTCTTTCGCTCGTCCGGCGACAAGGAAATCGTTGCCCATAACTGCGTCTTTCATCGCCTGGCCGCTGCCCATCCAGTGGTGTGCGAACTGGACCTGGCCTTGATCGGGGCATTGGGCGGTGGTGAAGTCGACCACACCGAATGCATGGTGCGGGGTGGTCATGTCTGCCGATTCAAACTTCGGCCGATTGAAGATCAGGAGCGTTCGGAACCGACTGTGCTGAGTCTCCAGCCGGCACCTGCGCAAAAGCCTGATTAGAGGGTGATGCTCAGGTCATTGGGGCGTACACAAATTCTGTGACCGGCGAAGATCCCCTGTGGGAGCGAGCCTGCTCGCGAATTCAAACTGACATCCAACATAGATGTCGACTGACACACCCTCTTCGCGAGCAGGCTCGCTCCCACAGGTTGGATTGCAGGCGGGCCAGAGAATCAGGCCGGCTGGCAGGCCGCCTCGGCAACCCGGACATTCCACGGGCAGTGGTGGATGACGAAATCGGTCGGTCAGTTGATACATTCATCGGCTGAACGGATGCCTTCGCTGGCAAGCCAGCTCCTTCAGGTCGCGGGGTGTTCGGATTGAAGGTTGGCGCTAGACCTGTAGGAGCCCGGCCGAACAGAGCTTCACAGCGACATCCGGCATACCCCGTCGGTGCAGGCGGTGATGAGTTTTCTTGTTTCATGTTTTGAACACTGAGCCACTGGGCAAGGGCCGCCCCTGCTACGAATAAGCCCCCACCACCCACTTCACCTTCACCAACGCTTCGCGAAGCGTGTCCATATCCACCGACCCCAGCGCCAGGCGAATCGCATGCGGTACATGCACAGAGGTCGCAAAAGGCTCGGCGGTCGACACCGCCACCTGTTCACGCATCAACGCCATGGCGATCTGGTCGGCCCTGGCGTCCTCCGGCAACGGCAGCCAGAGAAAATAGGACGATGGATGGCTGATGCAGCGCAGCCCCGCCAGCACTTCAGCAGCGATAGCTTGCCGGGCCTGTGCATCCTGGCGTTTCTCCTGCTCCAGCTGCATGACGGTTCCATCGTCGAGCCAAGCGCTCGCGATCGCGGTCAACACGCCCGGGGTATTCCAGGTGGTGGCCCGGATCGTACGCTCCAGGGCCGGGACTTTTTCGATGGGTGCTGCGATGAAACCTACGCGCAATCCAGTGGCGACACTTTTGGATAACCCGGAAACGTAAATCGTGCACTCGGGGGCGAGTTCCGCTATTGGCGCCGGTGGGTTTTCAACGAGGAAGGCGTAAGCGGCGTCTTCGATGATAAGCAACTCATGCCTGCGCGCAATCGTCACCAGGCACTCGCGCTGTTCGGCGCTCATCACCCATCCCAGTGGATTGTGCAGCGTCGGCATTGTGTACACCGCTCGCACGCGCCGGCTCCTGCACAGGCTTTCCAGCGCATCGAGATCCGGTCCATGTTCGGTTGCGGGGATCGGCACGATTTCAAGGTGCAACGCTTCGGCCAACACTTTGAATCCTGAATAGGTCAGCGCATCGGCGGCAATCACGTCACCGGGTTTGAGCAGCGCCATCATCGTTACGGCCAGCCCCTGCTGGGCACCATTGACGATCAACACCTGCCCGGTGTCCACCGTCAGCCCGCGGGCACGCAGATGACGCGCGACAGACGCGCGCTCATGCAGTCGCCCGGCATGGGGCTGGTAGCGCAGCAGCGCCTCGAGGTCACCACTCGACGCGAGCTGGCGCAGCGCACTGCGCAACAGTTCCGCCTGCCCGGGAAGCGACGGATAGTTGAAGTTGAGATCGATCATGCCAACGGCAACGTGTTTTTGGTCGATACCCGAACCTGGCGGTAACGAGGTCTCCCTGACGAATGTGCCTCGCCCGGTCTCCCCGCTGACCAGCCCCATGGCTTCGAGCTCGGCATAGACCCGGCTAGCCGTGACCAGGGCCAGGCCTTCTGTCGCCGCGAGCTGGCGGTGCGTCGGCAAGCGCGTGCCCGGCAGCAATCGCCCTGAGCGAATATCTGCCGCGAAGGTATCAACCAATGACTTGTATCGAGAGCGAGGCATGCGCAGATGTATCCATGACAATATTTTGATTGTATTGATTTTCGATCATACGATGGATCTGTGCAAACTTGAGTGTGAGCGAAATGGAACATGCATCGAAGCTGCAAAATCCAGGCATGGAAAAGACCGCGAGTGGATGGCTCAACGGGTTCATTGGCGTCCTGATCTTCAGCGGCTCACTGCCCGCCACACGGCTGGCGGTGCTGGAATTCGATCCGGTGTTCCTGACGGTGGCCCGCGCCACCATCGCCGGCGTCCTGGCGTTGTGCATGCTGCTGCTGTTCAAGGAAAAACGTCCTGCCCGACGAGATCTTCTGCCCTTGGCGATCGTGGCGTTGGGTGTCGTCGTGGGGTTTCCGCTGCTGACGGCGCTGGCGCTGCAGTACGTGACGTCGGCGCATTCGATCGTGTTCGTTGGGCTGTTGCCACTCGCCACCGCAGCGTTTGGTGTCGTGCGCGGTGGCGAGCGGCCGCGGCCGGTTTTCTGGTTTTTCTCGATACTGGGCAGCGCGCTGGTGGTGGGGTTTGCGGTTTCGCAAGGCCTGACGGCGTCGCCAACGGGCGACATTCTGATGTTGCTGGCGATCCTCGCCTGCGGCCTTGGTTATGCCGAAGGGGCTAAGCTTTCAAGGACGTTGGGAGGCTGGCAAGTGATCTCTTGGGCGTTGGTGCTGTCGCTGCCCGTCATGATCCCGCTGGCCTGGTACCTGGCCCCGCCTTCGTTCTCCGCAATTACAGCATCGGCGTGGGTCAGCCTGGGTTACGTGTCGGTCTTCAGCATGCTCATCGGCTTCGTCTTCTGGTATCGCGGGCTGGCCCAGGGTGGGATTGCCGCCGTCGGCCAGTTGCAGCTGCTGCAACCGTTTTTTGGACTGGCGCTGGCGGCGACGCTGCTGCATGAGCAGGTGAGCATTGGCATGCTCGGGGTCACTGTCGCGGTGATCCTTTGTGTCGCGGGGGCGAGGCGGTTTTCGAAGTAGGAAAGACCGCGCGGGTTTGTTTTGATCGCGTACATATCCGTTTCTGTGGTCACGGCGACTTAGTGTTCCGCCCTGACGGCGGTTCACTTGGAAAAGCCCCAAGTAA